>JADGCO010000083.1 GCA_015228935.1 Magnetococcales bacterium
CACGGTCAGCGAAGATGACCCGTTCGATCCGATTGAACTTTACGCTTATTACCTGCATCTCCACAATATAGGAGATACCACGCTGATCCCGGCATTTGACATCCAGGAATGAGTGTTTGAGATATTTGATACGCGGGGCCTGGAAAGGGTCCAGGATGGTCAAATCGACGATACACCGCTCCCCCTTGAGACCCAGCAAATTTTCCAAAAAACTGATCAAAATATCCTTGGCATCTTCACTGCCAAATATTTTTTTGAAGGCAAAGTCGATGCGCGGATCCATGAATTTCATGCGTGTCACTCCTGGCTGGATTGGCCAATCGTTCATACGGCACGACATTTTTTTCTCACCATTCACGCTACCACACCTGATCCAAAAATTCCATACATTTCATTTAATTATAAAATATTTTCTCCGGGAACGCATGCCGCTGCGGCTTGCGGACAACCCCGGATCTGCTATACTTGCTATAACTGGTCGATATAATATCTTTTATAAACTATTATTCGGACAGGAGATACCACGCCGGTCCCGCCGGAAACGCTTGCCGAGGGGCATTGCGGTTTGCTAGAAAGGATGCGGAGTATAAGAGAGACACCGGGAGCGGGAAGAGAGAGTCCAACATGAAGGTCACCAAAATCTGGTTTCAGCAGGAACGGCTCGTTCCCCAGTTGCAGCCCAAGGTCGATGACGCCGCCAAGCAGCAGTTGCGCACCCTGCGTCAGCAAACCCTGCAACTGTTGCAACAGCAACGCTTTGTCTGTTTTGAAAAGCAGCCCCTCTTTTACTTTGACAACAGGCTCAATTGCCTGTGGCTGCTCTACGATTTTCGCGCCGAACCGGGGGAGATGTTCAAATATATTACTAAACTTAAAGTATACGCTTTTCAAAACTGGGAAATTCCTTCCCTGGACACATTGCAGGCCATTGTCGGCGAGCCACTGTTTCAGAGCGGAAAATTCAAGGATGCCTGGTTTGTTTCAGCAACCCCCGACCCGGATGGCCAGGGATACCGGACGCTCAACCTGGGCAACGGTGCCCTGGGTCTGGCGCAGGGAAGCCACCCGATTCTCCCCCTGCACCGTGTGGCCCAGCGCGATATTTTTTCCTTTATTGTCGCCCACTCCCTGGTTCCCCAGGGAATCGAAGGGGTTCGGGAAAAACTCCAGGAACTCTACACCCTCACCATGGATCTGGGCAAAAAAGGGGAAGGGCTGCAATCCCCGCCTCCCTCCCTGAATGCCCTGCAACAACACCTCCTGGAAGGGGACTATGTCCGGGCACGGTTGCCGGTCCTGGAACCCTCCACCCTCATCGATATGGGCAAAGGGTTGTGGGAACTCTACCACCCCCGCAAACCCGCCAGCGGCAACTGGGTCGAAGTCACCCTGGAAACCCCCTGGGAAGCCCGCAATCCCGAACTGGACATTCGCGAAGGGGTGGTGGCCATCGACTTTGGCACCTCCTCCACTGTGGTGGCCTGTCGGGAGAATGGCAAAACCCGTCTGTTGCGGGTCGGCATGGTGGATTTTTTCCGCAAACCCACCTTTGAAGACTACCAGAACCCCACCGTCCTGGCCTTCATTCACCTGCCCAACCTGCTCAAGGTGTGGCAGACGGAGGCTTATCGTCCCCTCACCCGCTGGGAGGATTTTCATTTTTCCCACGCCGCACTCAACCTGTTGCGGGCCAATGAAGCCGACCAGCGCATTGTGGCCAGCATCCTGACCGGCTTCAAACAGTGGCCCCTGACCGCCGCCACCGACCAACCCCTGCGCATCACCGATCAGGCCACGGAAACCGAAATCATTCTCCCAGCCGAAAGCAATCCCATGCCGGTGGTCGGAGAGCCGATCACGGTCAGCGAAGATGACCCGTTCGATCCGATTGAACTTTACGCTTATTACCTGGGGCTTTTCATCAATCATCGCTCGAATGGTCTGTTTCTGGACTATTTCATGACCTTTCCCATCACCTATCCGCGGGCGGCCCGGCAGAAAATCATGGCGGCCTTTGCCCGTGGCTTGCAGCGCAGCCTGCCCCTCTCCCTGCTCGGCAGCCCGAAAATGAACCGCTTCCGTCTTCGGGAGGAGGCATCCGAACCCGCTGCCTATGCCGCCTGCGCCCTGGAAGAACTCGGCATCGAACCCACAGCCGAAGGAACCGCCTATGCCGTGTTCGATTTTGGGGGCGGCAGTACCGATTTTGATTTTGGCGTCTACCGGTTTCCGGCCCCGGATGAAGAACAGCAAGGTTATGAAAGGGTCATCAAACACTTTGGTGCCAGCGGCGACATGTACCTGGGCGGGGAAAACCTGATTGCCAATCTGGTCTATCTGACTTTCCTGGACAACCTGGAGGTGTGCCGGGAACACCATATTCCCTTTTCCATTCCCCATGAGGCGGAAATTTTTCCGGGTCATGAACCCTTTCTGGATCACTCGCACGTGGCCCGCACCAACACGGCCCTGATGATGGCCAAGGTGCGCCAGGTCTGGGAAGATTTTCAGTGGCAGGTCGAGGCGGAACAGACCGGCGATCCCCAGTCCGGTCAGCTCCGGCGGCGACGCCTCTCCGATACCATCGGTGACCTTCTGAACCAGGCGATCATCGACAGCGATTTTCGCATGGACCCGACCACCGATTGTTTCCAGGATGCACGTGCCCGGTTTTCCGTTGATGTGGAGCTGCTGAACCGGGATCGTGCCCGGGTCCAGGTGCAGGTCACGGTCGATCAGAATCGCCTGAACCATTTTCTGGTCCAGCGGGTTGGCAAGGGGATTGAACGGTTTTTCATGGCCATGACCCAGGCCTTCGCCAATCGGGAGATCCAACCCCGGGAAGTTCACATTCTCCAGGCCGGCAACTCCAGCCGCTCCCTGCTCGTGCAGGCCCTGTTTGCCACGATTCTGCAAGAACGCATGTTCAAATGGGAACCCCCCCTGCGCGGCATCAACAAAAATCCGACTCTCGATAAAATCCGCCAAAGCATCCCTTTTTCCCATTTCATCGTGCATCGCCCGCCACAGGGCAATCCCGACGACCCCTTCAGCCCCACAGCCAAAACCGGGGTGGCCATCGGTCTCCTGAAACTGATTCCCGGCGAAACCCTGCTCGCCATCGCCCCGGATGCGGCCAATCTCCCCGGAGAAGCCCCTTTCCGGTACTTCGTTGGCCGGTTGAAGGGGGGCATGTTCCAGACAGTCCTGAAACAAAATGCGCCCTACCACATCTGGCAGGAACTGGGTATTCCCACCCGGGGGGCATTTGTTCTGGTGTACTCCACCTCACCCCAGGCCGGATTCGGCACATTGCGGCGTGGTGCCCGGGAGATTCAGGAAAAAATCCTGAGCCTCCCTCCCGGTTGCGATGACAAACACCTGTTTGTCCAGGCCACCGGTCCCAATCGGATCGAAATTGTCCTGGCCGAAACCATCGAACAGATTCTCAAACGCCCGGAAACCGTGACCCACCAGGAACCCATCCTGTTGTCCTGATCCGGTCTTTCTGCCAACAAAATTTGCTTTTTCTTGCGACAGTCCGTTGCAATATAACTTTATCTCCTCTAAAACCTCAGCAGCCTCTGTTTTTCGTTGGCCGCGTCGATTGGCGATTGGCCGGGGGTGGTTGCATTGAATTGTCGAAGGAATTTATGTACCGACGGGACTGTTCTTGTTGGATCAGGGGATTCACAGTACCTCCTGTCCAGGGTTGACAGGAGAGAGTCAACATTTGCAGATAGACGGGGATTTGTTGATGAATAAGCCGACCGTTCTGGAAGGACCCGACCCGTGTCTGACCCTCTCCGATGATGCGGTGTCCATGCCGCCATCGTTTCGGGTTTCCCGGGATGTTGCGCTGCCCAAATACCTGGAAGAGACCTACTGGTGGGCCTATCTGCATCCGACTGGTGTCCGCTTTTTCGAGCGACAATGGATCGTCAACATGATCCTCTGGGGCAATTTTGTGGAGTTGCGCAACGCGGCATTGGCGGAAATTGGTGCGGAAATCCATGGAAATACAGCACAGTTGGCCTGCGTTTACGGTGACTTCACCCTGGAGGTGGCCCGCCGCCTGACCCCGGGTGCCACCCTTGACGTGGTGGATGTCGCCCCCGTGCAACTGGAAAATCTGGAACGCAAACTGGGTATCCATCCCCAGGTCCGGCTCCATCATCAGGATTCGACCAACCTCACCTTTGCCGATGCCAGCTTCGATCACGTCGTGGTCTTTTTTCTCCTCCATGAGCAGCCCGCCGAAGCACGCGCCCGAACCGTGCAAGAAGCCTTGCGGGTTGCCCGTCCGGGAGGTAAGGTGATCTTCATGGATTACCATGAACCCAGTCTGATCAATCCGTTCAGGTATGTCATGATTCCCATCCTGACCACCCTGGAACCCTTCGCCATGGAAATGTGGCGGGAAGAGATCACCGACTGGATCCCCAAGGATATGCCCATTCACGGCATCCACAAGGAGACCTACTTCGGCGGTCTCTACCAGAAACTGGTCGTCATCCGGTAAACAAATCATGGACACTCCCGTTTGTGTGTACGTCGGCGACAATCTCGGACGCTATGGCTTCGGGGATGGACATCCGTTCGGCCCGCAGCGTCTGGAAGCCTTCTGGAGCGAAGCCCAACGCCAGGGATTGCACCTGCGTGCCTCCATCCAGGAACCCGTCCAGGCTGCCCGCGAAACCATCGAGCTGTTTCACAAACCTGCCTACGTCAACCAGGTTGCCCGCCAGTCGGTCACCGGGCAGGGTTACCTGGACTATGGCGATACCCCCGCCTTTGTCGGAGTCTACGAGGCGGCATCCTATGTGGTCGGTTCAACCCTGGACGCCGTGGATAAAATCATGCAGGGTCGGTTCCGGCGCGGCTTCATTCCGATTGCCGGCCTGCATCACGCCCGCCCGGAACGCGCCGGCGGCTTTTGCGTCTTCAACGATCCGGGCGTGGCCGTCATGGTCCTGCGCCATAAATACGGCCTGCAACGCATCGCCTACGTCGATATCGATGCCCACCATGGCGATGGCGTCTTCTATCCCTTCGAAGCCGATCCCGATCTCATTTTTGCCGACCTGCACGAAGATGGTCAGTTTCTCTATCCCGGTACCGGCCACGCCCACGAAACCGGTCAAGGACCGGCAAAAGGCACCAAGTTGAACATTCCCCTGCCACCGTTCGCCAGTGATGCCCAGTTTTTTCAGGAGTGGCCCCGGGTGGAGGCCCTGATCCGCGAAGGCAGGCCTGAATTCATTATTTTGCAATGCGGTGCCGACTCCATCGATGGCGACCCGATCACCCACATGCGTTACTCCCTGGCCCCGCATGCCCATGCGGCCACATCCCTGTGCAAACTGGCCGAAGAACTCGGACATGGCCGCGTCATCGGTGTCGGTGGGGGGGGATACAATCTACGCAATATTGGCCAGGGGTGGAGTGCCGTCCTCCAGGCCATGCTGGAAACCCCGGTCGGTTCTTCCTGAAGTTCCCCTCCAACGATACGAAGGCCATGAGCAAACCCGCTGACAATCTGGAGCCTTTTGTTGCATGCGGGTCGGTGGCATTGACCAAACCCGCAGGCAATCCGGATGCTTTTTTTCCACGCGGATCGGTGGTGTTGGTGGGCGCAGGCCCGGGAGACCCCGATCTGTTGACCCTCGGTGCCATGAAAGTCATCCAGGTCGCCGACAGCGTGGTCTATGACTCCCTGGTCTCCCCGGAAATCCAGGCGTTGATCCCCAAAAATTGCGAAATGGTCTTTGCCGGAAAACGGGGTGGACGCCCTTCCACCAGGCAGGCCGACATTTCCGAAACCCTGGTGCGTCTTGCCCGTGAAAACAAGCGGGTGGTCCGTCTCAAGGGGGGCGATCCCTTCATGTTCGGTCGCGGGGGAGAAGAGGCGTGCTGTCTCGTGCGGGAACAGATTCCCTTTCGCGTCATTCCCGGCATTACCGCCGGCGTGGCCGGACCCGCCTATGCCGGTATTCCCATCACTCACCGGGGCATCAATGCCAATGTCGGGTTTTTTACCGGCCATGAACAGATGGAAGAACAAAACACCGAAGGCGAGGCCACCTCGACCATGGATTGGGAAGCCATCGGCCAATCCTTTCCGGTGCTGGTTTTGTACATGGCCATGAAAAACATCGGCTTCATTGCCAAACGACTCATTCAGGGCGGCAGGTCACCAGAGACACCGGTGGCGTTTATCCGCTGGGCCACAACGTCCAAACAAGCCACTCGCATCACCACCCTCAAAAACGCCCAGCGCGATGTCGTCGAACTTGACCTCAAACCTCCCGCCATTATCGTGATTGGCGAGGTGGTCAATTTTCGCAAGTCACTCGCCTGGTTCACCGACCACACCCTGGAAAGAGCTGCTGACACCTGACAAAGATCGAACTGTCGCAATCATGGCTGGTGGCAGCGCCAGAACAAGGATATGCCTCTCATGACAAAGACATTCAACCTGCCTGAACTGGGTGAAAACATTCATGGCGGCGATCTGGTGCGCGTGACCGTTGTGGTGGGAGACAGGGTCACACCCGGTCATCCCTTGCTGGAAATCGAGACCGACAAGGCGGTCATCGAAGTACCCGCCGACTTGACCGGCATCGTGACGGAAATTCTGGTTCAACCGGGAACCAAAGTACAGGTAGGCCAGCCCGTGTTATCCGTGGAGATAACCGAGTCTGTCGTGACTTCGGCCCCTGGCACTCCCCCTGTCCCCAACACCGCGCCCGTTGCCAACGCCGTTGTTGCCCCTGCACCCGTTGCCGTTGCTGCACCCGCAGCGGCTTCTTCCCCTGCGCCCGTTGCCAACACCGTTGTTGCCCCTGCGCCCATAGCCGTCTCTGTTCCCGCACCGGCTCTGTCCCCCGCTCCCATCGCAACTCCCTCACCCGGATTGATCTCCGCTCCTGCCTCGACGGCCTCCCCCATACCTGCCACATCGACCATGACAGTCAATTCGGGTCCTGTCCCGGCATCACCTTCTGTTCGTCGAGAAGCCCGGGAATTGGGTGTCGAAATCCGGAAAGTGACGGGAACGGGACCCCATGGACGCATCACCCTCCAGGATGTGCGAAATCATGTACGCCACTCTCTGCAACACATGCGCACTCCCATCTCTTCTGCCACCCCCTCCCTGGCCCAGGATCCAACCTTTCCCCGGCATGGACCCTTGCCAGATTTTTCCCGTTGGGGTGCCGTAACCACGGAACCCATGAGCAGCGTCCGGCGGACCACAGCCATCCATCTGGCAGCAACCTGGACCACAGTTCCCCAGGTAACCGGCCATGAACGAGCCGACATCACCGACCTGGAAGTCATGCGAAAACAAATATCCTCCCGTCTGGCCAAAGAGGGTGGCCCAACACTCACCCTGACCGCCATTCTGGTCAAGGTCGTTGCCACCGCCTTGCACCTGTTTCCCAAATTCAATGCCGCCGTGGACATGACCCGGCAGGAAGTCATCTACAAAAAATACATCCATGTCGGTATTGCCGTGGATACGCCGCATGGCCTGCTTGTCCCGGTTTTGCGGGATGCGAACCAGAAAAATTTGACCCGCATTGCCACAGAACTGGCCGATCTTTCCACTCGTGCCCAGACGCGCAAATTGAAACCTGACGACATGCAGGGCGGGTGTTTTACCCTATCCAACCTGGGCGCTCTGGGCGGGACCGGGTTCAATCCGATCATCAATTATCCGGAGGTGGCCATTCTCGGTGTTGCCCAGGGTCGGCTGGAACCGGTCTATCGTGATACTGTATTACAACCACGCCTCATGTTGCCCCTCTCCCTTTCCTATGATCATCGGCTGATCGATGGTGCCGACGGGACCCGTTTTCTGCGCTGGATCCGGGATGCCATCGAACAACCTTTATTGATGTTCGTTGAAGGGTAACATCGGATTGAGAACCTTTTGCAGTGACGATGCACTGTCCAAAGCCATGCAGGCTCTCTCACATCTGCGGCTTCTGTACCCCACCATCCTCCGTGCGGGGCGGCGTGACCGGAGTCTGTTGGACAGGCGGTGACGGTATACGTGTATCCTGGACGGCATGAGGTGCTGGAACATACTGCACGGTCGTGGGCCACAAGCGGTTGGCAGTGATCATGAGACCAAAACCGGCCAGAATCATGGCACCCAGCTTGATGACCATTCGCAGTTCCAGTTCTTTGTTGTCTCGCTTGAATCCTGTATCCATTTCCTTGAGCCGGGTATCTATTTCCTTGAACCGGATATCCATCCTGGTGTCCTGTTCCTTGAACCGGATATCCATTTTGGCGTCCTGTTCCTTGAACCTGGTCTCCATCTTGGTGTCCTGTTCCCTGAACCTGGTTTCCATCTTGGTGTCCAGTTCCTTGAACCGGGTATCCATTTTGGTGTCCAGTTCCTTGAACCGGGTATCTATTTCCTTGAACCGGATATCCATCCTGGCATCCAATTTGGCCAAATCCTCCTTGGATGCCAAGTTTTCAGTCAAGACTTCGGCCAAAAACTCGGACTGTATTTCCGCCTGGGGTGCAGCAACACCTGCATCCTTGAGACGCTTCGTATATTTCAGGGTATCAAAGGCAAGACCGGTCATGGTACATGTCCTGGCGGGTATGAGATTGAGATGACCTGCTGCGGACACTTTATCCGATTCTGTCCGGGAGTGTCCAATGGATTCTCCCTTGGTGTCCAGTCCTTGCTTGACTCCCATGCCCGGAATCGCCAGTGGACGCCCCGTGACCCGATCAGGTTCGACGAGAAACTCCCCTGTCATTCCAATTTGCGTTCCAGATAATATTTTCAAGCCCAGGACATGCGTTACTTATTACCAGGCAGGTGATCATATTATGGTCAACCTGAATGAAAAATGGAATCATAAAGTCATGAAAAACTGTTTTCGCAAGCTGAAGCACATGACCATATGGCCAGCTTTTTTTCAGCGAAACAACACCGGCTGCCATTGTTCGATGGCGAGATAAAGAGCGATCCAGGCCAGAATGATCACGATCAACCTGGGGTCCTTGAACAGAACATCGGCAGGTTCTTCGCCATAATTGTGAACCAGGACCAGGCGCAAATAGTGAAAGACAGCATAAAAGACCAGGGGCAGGGTCAGAATCTGGGTGGGGCTCTTGCCTCCCATGGCGGTAAAAAGGGCGTAGCACACCATGGTCATCACCCCGGTCGCTCCCAGAAGGATATCCAGGAAAGGCATGGAATATTTTTTCAAGACAACCCGTTGCTGGCTGACCGCGCCTGCCAGGGAGGAGAGTTCGGCGCGGCGTTTGGCGATGCCCAGGAAAAGGGTCAGAAAAAAGGTGCAGAGCAGAATCCAGGAAGTGGGCAGATCCCCCAGGATGTAAACCCCGGCCAACATCCGCAACATGAACCCCATGGCAATGGAAAGCACATCCAGCAGAGGATGGTCCTTCAACCAGAGAGAATATAATAAATTATTCAATACATACAGAAGAATGCAAACAAAGGTACCCAAATGAAGCCAGGCACTGCCGAGCAGGGCCAGGAGTGCCAACAGGGGGGCAATCAGGGCCGCATGCCAGACCGGTACCTCCCCACTCGGGATGGGCCGCAACCGCTTGTGCGGATGTACCCGGTCCCGTTCCCGATCCATGATGTCGTTGAATACATACACCGCCGACGAAGCCGCACACATCAATAAAAACACCAGCAGGACCGGCGGATAGAGCTGCCAGTTTCCGGCATGGCCACCAAACAGCACCCCCACCAGGACAAAGCTGTTTTTGACCCATTGGCGTGGCCGCAACAGGCGGATATAGGGACTCACAGTCACTCCCGGATCAGGATAACCATTTGATAAGGCGCAAGATTGCTTCCTTTCAGGATAACCATTTGACGAGGCGCAAGATGGCTTCCTTGACTGGCCGCCGATGGGCACCACCAGCTTTTTCGGCCATCAGACGGTCATAATTGTTCTGGAACCACTCAAAGCTTTCCCGGAACATTTCATCGTTGGAATAGCGTGGTTTCCATCCCATGGCCAGCAGGGGGGCAACGTCGAAATGAAACGGCTTGTGGTAGGTCAGATAGTGCCATGGAGCCAGGGGAGAGAGACGCAAGGTGTCCAGGATGCCCAACGCAGCAATCGTCAAACCTGGTGGCAAGGATTTGACTCGGGAAGCGGTCCCGGCAAAACGGATCAAATTTTCCAGGCCCTCCCGCAGGGTACCAAAACGGTCCGTACCCACGTTGTAGACGCCGGTCCGTCCGGAATCGAGGGCAATCATGTAAAAATCCATCAGATCATAAGCATGGACAAACTGGAACAGGCCGCGTCCATCACCGATGGTATAGACGGCACGACCTTCGCGGATCCATTCGAACAGGATCTGAAAAATTCCCAAACGACCATCCCCCAGAATGGTTCGCGGACGAATGACAATCAAGGGGAGTCCATGTTCCTGGCACACCTGCTGTACAGCCTGCTCGCCGGCCAGTTTGGCCCGGCCATAGATTTCCACCGGATTGAGAGGCGTCGATGCCGTGATGGGCAGCTCGGCGGGATTGCCATACAGGGCGCTGGAACTCATGTGGATAAAGGCCTTGACCCCGGCCTTGACGGCCATGGCCGCCGCCAGACGGCTTCCTTCGGTATTGACCTGCCGGAAACGATCCCCGGATTTGGTCAGGGGAACAAGTGCCACATTGTGATGGACGACATCAACACCGCGCATGGCCTGAGCCACGCCGTTCTGGTCCAAAATATCGCACCGGACAAATTCGATCTCCCGGGGCCGGGTGGTATCTTCCCAAATATCCAGGATGCGCACCTGTTCGCCACGCGCCAGCAGACGGCGGGCAATCAGATTGCCCAAAAATCCGGAACCTCCCGTGATCAAATGTTGCATGATCTCTCCTGGTATAAAACCAATTATTTTACAAATTTTTCAAATGATTCACGACCTTAAACCCGGTTTATTCCTGATCCAGCCCGCCCTGGCGGGCAAAGACCCAGGCCAGGCTGCGCCGCATCCCCTCCTCCAGGTCCACATGTGGCAGATATCCCAGTTCCCGATTGGCCTTGTCCACATGACAGGCAATGGTTTTGTTCATTTCGGACAGGACATGAATTTTTTGCTGATACAACCCGACTGACTGCAACCCCCAATCCAGCAACCAGGCCACCTCGCCCAACCATCCCGGCAGTCGCATACGGCGATGGCGACAGGTTTGCTGGAACTCATCTTCCAACAACCGTTCCACGGTGTCAATTATTTCGTGCATGGTATAGGGGCGCTGGTCAGCGATCCAGTAGGTCTGGTTGGCGGCTTCGGGTACCATGGCCGCCAACAACAATCCCTGGCAAAGATTGTCGATATAGGCCATGGAGCGCCAATTCTTTCCACTGCCGACAATGGGAGCCTGGCCATCCCGGATCATCCGGAAAAACAGGGTCTGGCGTGGCGGCTGATCGGGACCATAAAACCAGGGTGCCCGGATCAACACCACCTCCAGACCGGTCTGGGCGGCAATGCGTCGGGCCTCTTGTTCCATCAACATTTTGGAACGCCCGTAATTCATGTAGGGACGATAGGGGGAGGTTTCGTCAAACCGGTGATCCAGATGAGGATTGGTGCCACAAGGTGAATTGGAAGAGACCACCACGGCCCGCCGCATGCCGGCCTTGGCTGCGGCCTCCAGCAGGTTGCGGGTACCTGCCACATTGACGGCAAAAAAATCCCGGACTCGTTGCGGATGGATCACCCCCGCCGTGTGAAACAGGGTGCCCCCCTGAACCCCTTCCAACAGGCGTTGGCAACTTTCCGGCTGACACAAATCCCCTTCGACCGGTTTGACTCCCGGAAGATTCCGGGGCAATTCTGCTGCTGTACCGGGCAGGATCAGGGCACGTATGGCACGGGCCGGATCAACCGGCAACAGATCAGGCCGCTCCGGCAACCCCACGGTCAGGGCACGCAACAAGCCACGCCCCAACCAACCCGCAGCACCGGTCACCACCAAAGGTCCGGCCTGCAACAAGGACGGATTGAAATTCGTGAGACGACGCCCAAATTTCAGGGTATCAAACGTGATGGCCGTCATGTTTCGTTGCCTTCGATGGGTTGGCGTTCATGCGGTCATGTTGTCAGTGCGATGGAAACAACTTTAGAATAGCGATGATGAACATTGCCTGACCGGCTGACACTCCGAACATCCATTTGATCATTTCAGCTTTGAGTTCGGCAACGTCTCTCTTGAGTTCGGCGATATCTTTTTTGGTGGCCAGTTCCTTGGCGTGGGATTTTTCCACCTGCTCCATGAGGCGGGCCATGGCCTTGGCGTGCCCCTTGGCCTGGTCATCCGGTACACCGGACGCCTTGAGTTGCTCCGTGAATTCCAGGGTGTCAAACGCAATCGTCGTCATCGAAATCTCCTTTTTGGCCCACTTTATCAAAAATCCATTGACTTTGCACGGCCAACTTTCGTGCCTGCATCGGTTCAGAGTCAATCCGGCAGACAGTCTTGCAGGGCCAACTTACGTGCCTGCATGTGTTCAGTGTCAATCCGGCAGACATCCTTCGCGATCAATCCTGGGCCAGAAAGTGCAGGACATTGCGGCGGGCCATGGCCATGACGCTGCCCTGGGGATTGACACCCGGGGCATCACACAGAAGAGAAGCATCGCAAACATACAAATTGTTCTGGCCATGGACGCGCCCGAATGAATCGGTAACCGCCTGCCCGGGATGCTCTCCCATGGGACAAGACCCCATGAGATGGATGGTCATCAGACGGGTATCACGGGCCGGCAGGGTATTGGGCAGGCGGGAGAGTTCTCCGACATGGTGCAAGGGTTCCGTGCCAGCGACAGAGGGCCAGAGGGTATCGGCCCCGGCGGCAAACAGCAGGCGGGAGAGTTGCCGCAAGGCGGTGGCCAGATCGCGCCATTGGGCAGCTTGCATGTGCCAGAAAGGGATGGGATGGCGCAACAGAGGCGGCACAATCACCCGACCCTGACCCCGAACCATGGCATAGTAGACGGCCATACGGGATCCCTGCTGGTGAACGAGGGGCAGATGGCGGGGATGATCCAGCAGAGAGATGGCCAAATGCGACTGCGAAGAAATGGCACAACCAAAACCAAAACGGGGCGAAAACTCCTTGACCTGATGGACGCCAACCCCACCCGCCGGTGAATTGACCGGTTCCGGAAAACGGGCCGTCACCTTGATGGTCGGATGGCTGGCCAGGCGGCGTCCGGCCACGGCGGAGAGTCCATTGCGGCGCAACAAGGCAGGCGTCGCCACGGCCCCAGCAGCCAGAAACAACTGTCTGGCCCGCCAAATCCTTGGCGAAACACAGGCCTGGGTACAGGTTGGCCAAGCCGTAATTTCCCAGGAGTTGTGGCGAAAGAGGAGTTTTTCGACCCGATAGTGCGCCAGAAGCATCCCCCCGGCCCGGAGAAAACGGGGAATGAATGTGCGACTCATGGCATTGCGCTGTTCCTGCCAAACCGGGTGACCGGATTTTTGGGTCGCCTCCGGGAGCGGCAGATAACTGAACCAGCGAGGCACTTCCAGGGCATGCCACCCCAGATTTTCAGCGCCGATGGCCAGTTTCAGGGAGTTCAGCGGCGGCACACCCGGGTGGTATCGCACCCCGACATCCTGTTCAACCGCTGCAAAATGCGGTTCCATCTCTTCGGGTGTCACATGGCGCACGCCATATTCCCGGGACCATTGCCACAATATTTCCGGCGGGGTGCGATGATAGAGTCCGCTGTTGATTTCACTGCCGCCCCCCACACAACACCCTTCCACATAGGCCAGCGGCGGCTTGCCCATGGCGGCGGTCAGGCCACCATGTCGGTATTTGTGAATCATTTCAGCGCGGGAGAATGGCGTATGCGTCTCCTGGGAAATCCACCCCCCCTCCTCCAGCAGGAGGACCGAGCGACCCTGTTCCGCCAACATGGCCGCCGTGAGCGCCCCACCAGGCCCCGAGCCGACCACAAGAATATCCACGCTGGCGATCCGATCCGAAACTCCCGGATGGATTTCCCTGGGAAGCATGGCGGCCCCAGGATGGGTGTGTTGGCGACAAACTGTCGGTTCAGCCATGAACGTTTTCCACCATCATCCTGTCAATCATTTTCATGATCCCATTTTTTTCGGTTACTGACCAATCCGGCTGCCGTTTATTCCCTGTTTTTCGGCCACTTCTGCCCGTGTATGCCAGGCAAACAGGGTCAAAGCCTCATAAAAACGCAACAACTCCCGACAAGGACCCAACCACGACCAACGCCAGCCGGTCATGATCACCTGACGTTTTTCATGTCTCAGAAAGTGGAAAGGTTTTCCAAAGCGCCACAGGGGTGCCATGTCCAGAAACAGGGTCAACAAGGCAACGGCCATGCCGGTATGGGACGGCATTTTGGCGCGTTGTTCCAGGACAAAGCGCACGATTGAATTGGCCCATGGAGAGGGATCGCAATCGGGATCGGCGCAACGTTCCAACAAAACCGAATGAACCAGCGCCGACACGGCAGCATCGTGATCAATGAAACGCATCTTCATTCACCTGAACGCCTCTTCTGTCCATCTGTCAGGCCCCAGCTTTCAGCCCCCGGCCACTTTCAGGGAAGCAAGTTTCGCGCTAAAAAAATTGCCGCCGCATCGAATTGACACATTTCGATCTGGACAGAAGCCTGTCCCAGATGCGAATCTACCCGGAAGAGAATAAACTTGTCCTGGACATGTTTGCCGTCGATACCCCCGGGGCCAGGTTCGTTTCTGGTATCCGGCGCAACGGGAAGCGTCCCATCAGATATGGATCGATATGACAAGATTGCGAGGATGAACCAGGTGGAATCGTTGCATGAACGTTTGAGAAGATTGCATGAAACGGCAACCGGCAGAAAATTGCGGGTGACCCTGGTTCGCCCACCGGTCTTTTTTCACAAGCGCAGTCTTTCCAACGAGGCCACCCCCTCCCTGGCCATGGCGTATATTACCGCTTTTTTGCGTCAGAATGGCTATGATCCACTCTGGATCGATGCCATGGCCGAAGGGTTGAACGCCACCTGGGAACATAAAAATTTTCCGGATTTTCTGGGCCATGGTCTGACCCCGGACCAGCTTCTGGCCAGAATTCCCCCCACCAGTGAGGTGATTGGTTTTCACGCCATGTTTTCCTCGGAGTGGCCCATGGTGCGGGAGCTGATCAAGGCCGTGCGGGAACGGTTTCCACACGCCCTGTTCGTGGCCGGCGGGGAACATTTGACCGCCCTGACGGAATATTCCCTGCGGGATTGTCCGGCCCTGGACATCGGTGCCCGCGGCGAAGGGGAACACCGGATGCTGGAGATTCTGGAGACTGTCCGCCTTGGCAAGCCCTTGACGGAAATCCATGGCATCGGTTTCCTGGATGCCGCCGGTACCTATGTCGAAACCAGCGGTCTGCCCCGCATCCCCAACATCAGCACCCTGCCCTGGCCCTATTGGCCGCCCGGCTATATGGAAGCCTTCTGGAAATCCGGCAAATCCTATGGGCCACAATCGGCCCGTGACATGCCCATGCTCTGGACCCGGGGCTGTCCCTTCAAATGCTCATTCTGCTCCAATCCGAACATGTGGACCTCCCGTTATGCGATGCGGGAAGTGGATGAAGTCATCGCCGAAATCAAACACCATATCGACCAGTACAACATCACCACGGTGCAGCTTTACGACTTGACCGCCATCGTCAAAAAAAAGTGGATCGTGGAACTCCTCGAAAAAATGCTTGCCCAAAATATTCACGTCAAGCTGGCCTTCCCCGCCGGAACCCGCAGCGAAGTGCTGGATGATGAAGTGCTGGCCCTGTTGAAAAAGGCCGGCACCACCTACCTGACCTACGCCCCGGAAAGCGGGTCGCCGGCAGTCTTGAAGATGGTCGGCAAACGCATTGACCTGGATGCCATCTTCCGGTCGATCAAATCGGCTGTGCGCCAGGGTCTGACCGTGCGCATCAACATGGTCCTCGGTTTTCCCGGAGAGACCCGCAAGGATGTGCTGAAATCCTTGTGGTTTGGCCTGCGCTGCATGTACATGGGCGTCGATGAAATTCAACCTTACATTTTCATGCCGTTCCCCGGTTCGACCATGTTTCGCCAACTGCTCGACCAGGGAAAAATTCAATTGGGCGATCCCTATTTTCTGACCCTGAATACCCTGAATACCGATTTGACCAATCTTTCCCACCGGGTGTTCAACGAACAAATGCGCCCCGGTGAACTGACCTTCTACCGGCTGATCCTGACCTTCATCTCCTATTTTATCGGTTACATTTTTCACCCCTCACGCATCATCCGCACCATCCGCAACGTTTTCAGCGAACATGATGCGGCCAACGTATTCGAACACCGCCTGAAAGATGCCATTCGCCGCAAACGGGTTGCATCCTGAAAAATACATCTTGCACCATGTTGACGGTCTGCCTGGTTTTTTGAAAATACATATTTCTGGGCAGGCCCTGTTGGATATTAATGTAAAGACGAGGCAAGAATGGACGTTCAACGCCCCAGCATGCTGCCAAAACTGGCCGTGATCCTGATCCTTCTGGCAACCGCAACCCTGGCCATGCGTCCGGTTCCAGCCCTGTTCGACCTCCCCGTCGAGGAGGATGGCTTCATGGTCCTGACCAACTCCAGACACATCGCCAGGGGAGATGGCGTCAGCTATGACGGTCATACACTCAACAATGGATTCCAACCGCTCTGGGTTTTTCTGAACGCCCCGCTCTACCGTCTGGTCAACCACGACCCGGAAAAAATGGTCCGCGCCACGCTCGCGCTGCATTGGCTCTTTTTTCTGGGCAGTATCGGGCTGATCGGTGCCATTACCCGGGATGCCGTGCCCCGGAATGATGCCGCACAAAAGAAGCTGTTGTTCTGGTTGGGCGCTCTGGCCTATGGCGGGGCCATGGCGGCCTGGCAAAAGCATTTCAACGGCCTGGAGACCAGTTGTGCCCTCTTTTTTTATGCCCTGACGTGGCGATACTATCAGAGTGGACGTGCTGAAACCTTGCGTGGTGCCATGGGCTTTGGTGCCCTGCTGGGCCTGCTGGTCCTGGCACGTATCGATACTGTTTATCTGGTTGTCCTGCTGGCGCTGCAACGCCTGTTCATCCGCCGTGAACAACCCTGGCAGCAACGTTTCGCCGCTGCCGCCGCCACAGGCGGCATGGCCCTGCTCGTCTCCCTCCCCTGGTGGGTCTACAATGTCACCCTGTTCGGGCATCTGACCCCGGCCAGCGGTCTCGGATTGCAGGAGTGGGGTTTTTTCCCAAAACGCATCTATCTTGGCATCGATGCCATGGTGACCATGTTGACCCCTTATTTTTATATCAAGGATGTCATCAATCTCTCCATGCTCGGTGGTCGCGTCGTGCTGGGACTCCGGATCTTGGTGTTCCTGCTGCTGCTGGCCTACCTTTGGCACCACAAAAGCAGACTGGGCTGGGGAAGTGCGCCCGACAGCTTGAAAAAAAACTCCGCGCAGGTCACCACACCGCAGAGAACCCTGGAATTTGCCGTCATGCTGGCCTTTGCCAACACGATCCTGCTGGTCTGGTATATCGTCTCTTCCTGGGCCTGGTTTTTTTATGAACGTTATTTCACCCCCTGGATGCTGCTTGTCGCCCCGGCCTACGGTGCCCTGCTCTTTCTCCAAACCCAACGGTGGCGTTGGTTGCCCATGGCCAGTGCTGTGGTGCTGGCTGTTCCGGTCATCGGCTACTCCCTTGATGCCCACAGACACGTTTTTCTGAAAAAAAACATCATGTTGAACTCACTGCTTCCCCTGGTGAAGCAACACGTCCCCGACACGGAGTGGGTTGCCCTGGCCCAGTCTGGCACCGTAGGGTATTTCCGGGATCGCGTCGTCAACCTGGCCGGGGTCTCCAACATGTCCGTCATTCCCTACCAGAATCACATGTGGGACTATCTGGACCGGGAAGGCATCAACTGGTTCAGCGACTGGCCTGATTATGTCAAACCCTTCCTGGGCAACAAAATCCAGGACGGTACCTGGGTTTTTGTGGCAGAACGGAACGATGCACAGGGTGACTTCAAGTTTGAGGTGTACCGGCGGCGGGTTCCCATGACGCGCCAATTTCATCCATGAATGAAACACGGAGTTCTCCTTTTTTTATCCGAGGGTTAATGGACAGCCTCTCAGTTCAATGAAACACAGAGCCGGGATTTTTATGCCAATTTTCAGGAACGAGAAATTCCCATGCCAGAAAGTCATGAAAAACCCCAAAAAGATTCCTTCGACACTCCCTGGAAAGAGATTCTAGAGGCCTACTTCAGGGATTTTCTGGCCTTTTTTTTGCCGATTGCGCATGACAATATTGATTGGGAGCGTGGCTACG
>JADGCO010000084.1 GCA_015228935.1 Magnetococcales bacterium
GGATGGAGGTCCAGGAGGAAGGGCTGTGCCCTTCCTCCTGGTGGGGTTTGGGGCGGAGCCCCAATAAAATCTTTCTTCCCAATTTTTTTATCTGAGAGTTAATGGACAGCCTCTTACAAAAACCAATAAATACTGTTTTTGTTCGAGTCGGATTCTAATGTGTGATGGAAGGAGATTCCACGGGGGGCACTGCCGGATCGACAGCGGTCTGCACGGATACCAGTGCATCTTCTTCATCACTGTTTGTTTTATCTTCATTTTCTGTGATATCTTCAGTTTCTTTGTGAGACAAATTTTTGGGAGAACGCACCAGGGCCAGGGCCACGACTTCGTCCATGTGGGACACGGGGTGGATTTCCAGATCTTTCAGGATGGTTTGCGGGACATCCTTGAGGTCTTTGACATTGTCCAGAGGGATGATGACGTGACGAATGCCTCCCCGGTGGGCGGCCAGGAGTTTTTCTTTCAAGCCACCGATGATGAGGACCCGACCTTGGAGGGTGATTTCACCGGTCATGGCCACATCCTTGCGGATGGGGATATTGGTCAGGGTGCTGACAATGGCCGTGCAGATGGCAATGCCTGCCGAGGGGCCATCCTTGGGGGTGGCTCCCTCCGGGGCATGGACATGGATATCTTTGTTTTGGAAGAAATTTTTTGGAAACTTCCAATCCTTGGAGCGGGAACGGGCATAGCTCATGGCGGCCTGCACCGACTCCTGCATGACATCGCCCAGTTTACCGGTGATGGTCAGCTTGCCCTTGCCGGGCAACTGGATTCCTTCGATGGAGAGCAGCTCGCCACCGACACTGGTCCAGGCCAGACCGGTGGCCACGCCGACCAGATCTTTTTCCTCGGCCAAGCCGAAGCGATAGTTGCGCACCCCCAGATATTTTTCCAGATTGTTCGTTCCCACGGAAAAGCGGGTGCGTTTTTTTTCTGTCAGGAGTGCCTTGGCGGCTTTGCGGCAGAGGGTGGCGATTTCCCGTTCCAGATTGCGGACCCCGGCCTCGCGGGTATAGTAACGGATGGTTTCCACGAGCGCGGTATCCGAGAGCAGGTATTCCCCTTTTTTCAGGCCGTGGGCCTCCATTTGGCGTGGAATCAGGTAGCGTTTGGCGATGTGGATTTTTTCATCTTCCGTGTAGCCGGCCAGGCGGATCACTTCCAGTCGGTCCAGCAGCGGACGCGAAATGGCCAGGCTGTTGGCTGTGGTGATGAACATGACCTTGGAGAGGTCATACTCCACTTCCATGTAATGGTCGGAGAAGGTGTTGTTTTGTTCGGGATCCAGGACTTCCAGCAGGGCTGACGAAGGATCGCCACGGAAGTCGGCCCCCACCTTGTCGATTTCGTCCAGCAGAAAGAGCGGATTGTTGCTGCCGGCTTTTTTCATGGACTGGATGATTTTTCCGGGCAGGGAACCGATATAGGTACGTCGGTGCCCCCGGATTTCTGCTTCATCGCGCACGCCGCCCAGGGAGATGCGCACATAATTGCGTCCCGAGGCATGGGCGATGGATTTGGCCAGCGAGGTTTTGCCCACCCCCGGCGGTCCTACCAGGCAGAGAATCGGTCCCTTGATTTTTTCCACTTTTTGTTGCACGGCCAAGTGTTCGACGATCCGTTCCTTGACCTTTTCCAGGCCGTAATGATCGGCTTCCAGAATGCGTTCGGCCTCGCGGAGGTCGTGTTTGAGTTCGGTGGTTTTGCTCCAGGGAAGGCTGATGAGCCAATCGATATAATTGCGCACCACGGTGGCTTCTGCCGACATGGGGGACATCTGTTTCAGTTTTTTCAGCTCCGAGTCGGCTTTTTTGCGGGCTTCTTCGGACATTTGGGCGGCTTCGATCTTTTCTGCCAGATCGGTCATTTCATCTTTTTCGCCTTCATCCTCGCCCCGGTCTCCCAGCTCTTTCTGGATCGCCTTCATCTGTTCGTTGAGATAATAATCCCGGTGGCTTTTTTCCATCTGGCGTTTGACGCGCCCCCGGATACGTTTTTCCACTTGCAGGACATCGATTTCCTGTTCCAGGGCCACGAACAGACGCTCCAAACGTGCCACCACGGACGGGAGTTCCAGCAACGCCTGTTTGTCGGCAACCTTGAGATTGAGGTGGGTTGCGGCGGTATCGGCCAGGCGTGCCGGATCTTCGATGGTCTGGAAGGTCATCAAGACTTCCGGGGGTACTTTTTTATTGAGTTTGGCGAAGGTTTCAAACTGGGTGACCACCGAGCGCATCAGGGCTTCGGCCTCGTTGTGATTGTGGCCGGCATCTTCGAGGAGCTGGGCTTCGGCAATGAAATGGGGTTCCAGTTGCACCAGGCGTTGGATCTGCACGCGGTGCGCACCTTCGACGAGAACCTTGATGGTTCCATCCGGCAGTTTCAGCAGTTGCAGGACCGTGGCCATCACGCCGACCTGGTAGATATCCTCTTCTTCCGGATTGTCCGTGGAGGCATCTTTTTGCGAGACCAGGAGGATACGGCGATCATCATCGCGTCCGGAGACGGCCTCCAGGGCGCGGATGGAGCGGTCACGGCCCACAAACAGGGGCACGATCATGTGTGGAAAGACGACGATGTCCCGCAGGGGGAGGAGTGGCATGCGAAAAAGAGTCTCAAAATCCATCTTCTTGGGAATCATGTTGCACCCTTTCCCTTACGCCTTGGCTTCCATGGGAACATCACCGTAGATGAGGAGGGGGTCGGCCTGATTGTCGATGGCTTCACGATTGATCACCACCTCGGTCACACCGGTTGATGAAGGAATGTCAAACATGACATCCAGCAGAACGGTTTCCAGGATGGCGCGCAGACCGCGGGCACCACTTTTCCGTTTGACGGCCTTGCTGGCGACGGCACGCAGGGCATCATCCGTGAAAGTGAGTTTGACTCCTTCCATTTCCATGAGTTTTTGGTATTGTTTGATCAGGGCATTCTTGGGTTGGGTCAGAATACGGACCATGGCATCCTGATCGAGATCTTCCAGGGTGGCGACGACGGGCAGGCGACCGACAAATTCCGGTATCAGCCCGTATTGCAACAGATCCTCCGGCTCCAGGAGTTTCAGCAATTCGTTGATTTTCCGGTCGGTACCGCCGAGACGGACCTGAGCGCCGAAACCGATGCCATGGTAGAGGGCCGAACGGCGTTCGATCACCTTTTCCAGGCCGTTGAAGGCTCCGCCGCAGATGACGAGAATATTGGTCGTATCGACTTGCAGATATTCCTGTTGCGGATGTTTGCGACCTCCCTGCGGGGGGACGCTGGCGATGGTTCCTTCGATGATTTTCAACAGGGCTTGTTGCACCCCTTCACCGGAGACATCCCGCGTGATGGAGGGATTGTCCGATTTTCGGGAAATCTTGTCGATTTCGTCGATGAAGACGATTCCCCGCTGGGCTTTTTCCACATCATTGTCGGCGGCCTGGAGCAGGCGCAGGATGATGTTTTCCACATCTTCGCCCACATAGCCGGCTTCGGTCAGGGTGGTGGCGTCGGCGATGGTGAAGGGGACTTCCAGCAGCCGGGCGAGAGTTTGGGCCAGGAGGGTTTTACCGGAGCCGGTGGGACCGATCAGCAGGACGTTGCTTTTGACGATCTCCACGTCATCCTTGTGCAGATCCCGGGTTTCCAGGCGTTTATAGTGATTGTAGACCGCCACGGAGAGGACTTTCTTGGCATGGTCCTGACCCACGACATACTCATCCAGCACTTTTTTGATGTGGAAGGGATTGGGAACCCCCATTTTTTTTTCCGTGAGCAGGGTTCCCTTGTCTTCGCGGATGATCTCCGTACACAGATCCACGCATTCATCGCAGATGAACACGGAGGGGCCTGCAATCAGCTTGCGTGCTTCATGCTGATTTTTGCCACAGAAAGAACAGTGCAAAATGCTGCCCGATTCGGGGGGATTCTTGTTGCCCATGGATCTTTCTTCGTAATTGGTGCCGACAAGTGGATCCAATACCAGACATGGCCACCGACAGGGATGGCGACCCGTCTGGACTCAGGTTTCGGCGTTTTCGGGTACTTCCCGGCGGGTGATGACACGGTCCGCCAGACCGTACTGACAGCACTCATCGCTGGTCATGAAATAATCCCGTTCCACATCCAAGGCGATGCGTTCCAGGGGTTGGCCGGTATGATGGGCCAGAACGTGATTCAGGCGTTCCCGGATGCGCAACATTTCCCGGGCGTGAATTTCCACATCGGATGCCTGGCCCTGGAATCCACCTGAGGGTTGATGGATCATGACGCGCGAATTGGGCAGAACCAAGCGTTTGTTTTTGGCACCGGCGGCCAGAAGCAAGGCTCCCATGCTGGCGGCCTGACCGATGCAGAGGGTACTGACATCGGGGCGGATGAACTGCATGGTGTCGTAGATGGCCATGCCTGCCGTCACCACGCCTCCGGGGCTGTTGATGTAGAGGTGGATGTCTTTTTCCGGATTTTCTGATTCGAGATAAAGCAGTTGGGCGATTACCAGATTGGCGTTGGCATCGTTGATGCCGCCAACGATGAAAACCACCCGCTCCTTCAGCAACCGGGAGTAGATATCGTAGGCGCGTTCACCCCGATTGGTGGTCTCTATGACCATGGGAACCAGGTTCATCGGTGTATCCCTTTCCTTGTGTCGCACCGTTGTTCCGGATCGATTCTGTCAAAACAAGGTGCGATCATTTCATGCAAGATCGGCACCACATTTTCTTCATCCCCATGTATCTTGTTGGGTAATCCTGAAGGTTCAAAGCCACTCCCGGGAGTTTGTCCCATTTTGACTGGCTCAGGAACAGTTATGCACGTCCAGGAATCAAATGGCAATGGCTTTCTGCCGTTCCTTCAATTCCTTCAGGGTACATTTTTCTTCGGTGATCTTTCCCTGGGCCACGAGCCAGTCCAGGACCTTGTGTTCCAGGACGGTGCTGACGATTTCGCTGCGACGTTCCTTGTTTTCTTCGAAGTATTTACGCATCTGGGCGGCATGTTCGCCGAACTGGAGGACCATTTTGTCCAGGTAGGCGGATATGGAGGCTTCGTCGGCTTCGATGGTTTCGATGCGGGCGATGGTTCCCATCAGCAGGCCCAGGGTGACGCGCTTTTCGGCCTCTTCGCGGTGATCGCTGCGTATTTTGGCTTCGATGGCGGCATCTTCTTCGGCGGATCGGCCGGTTTTGGCGCGTTGCACGAGACCTTCCAGTTCACGATCCACCAGTTGGCTGGGGAGTTCCATGCGATTGCTTTGCCAGAGGGCATCCAGAACCTGACGGCGCACCATCTGCTCGATCAACTCCTGGGAAGATTCTGCCAGTTGTTTGTGAATATTCTGCCGGAGTTGGGGCACTCCACCCTCCTTGACGCCGGCTTTGCTGGCAAGATCGTCATCCAGGGGGGGGAGTTCCGGGCGGCGGACTTCGTGGATGGTGCAGCGGAAGCGGGCCTCTTTGCCGGCCAATCCGGGGTGGTGGTAGGTGGTGGGGAAGGTGACGGTGACGAGGCGTTCTTCGCCGGGTTTGCTGCCCTGCAACTGATCCTCGAAACCCGGGATGAACTGACCACTGCCCAGAAGCAGTTGGAACCCTTTGGCGTGACCGTGTTCGAAGGCCTGATCATCCACGCTGCCATCAAAGTCCAGCAGCACCTGATCTCCGTCAACGGCTTGACGACCGGGTTCGGCATGGTAGGTGGCGAGACTTTGTTGCAGGCGGGTCAGGACATCTTCCACATCGGCATCGGCGATGTCCACCTGGGGGCGTTGCAGGGCGATTTGCCGATAATCCTTCGGTTCCACCTTGGGAAATATCTGGATGGATGCGGTATAGACGAAATCTTCGCCACGTTTGATGGTTCCCAGTTGCACATGGGGCATGTCAACCGGCAGCAGGGCATCTTTTTCCAAGGCTTTCAGATAGGTGTTTTTAAAGAGTTGTTCGGCCACGCCGGCTTTGACTTCCGGACCGAAGCGTCCTTCCAGGACCTTGCGGGGAATTTTCCCGGCGCGAAATCCAGGCAGGCGCACGGAATGAGACAGGCGACCGAATTCCACATCCAGCAGGGATGTGACTTCCGTGCCCGGGATGCGCACGATGACTTGCCGATCAAAAGTGCCACTTTTTTCAACCGTGACTTCCATGTTTTATCTCGTCGCGTGAGTGAATGGGTATGGCCGTCGGTTTGGTGCGAAAGGGGGGAGTTGAACCCCCACGCCTTGCGGCACTGGATCCTAAGTCCAGCGCGTCTGCCGGTTCCGCCACTTTCGCAAGCCGCCAGGCTGAACGGGAGTGGATGCGATCCATGGGAAAAAAACAGCCCGGTCTCCACCAGGGAGAGGACCGGGCTGGCGCTTCAGGATAATTTGGGGCGAACGACGAGGCTCGAACTCGCGACCACCGGAGCCACAATCCGGAGCTCTACCAACTGAGCTACGTCCGCCATAATGCATGAACAAGGCCAAACCGTTGCAACAGGTCATCAGATTGGCGAGTCACCGTGGCGCGCCCGGCAGGACTCGAACCTGCAACCTACGGCTTAGAAGGCCGTTGCTCTATCCTTTGAGCTACGAGCGCCTGGTCAGCGGCGAATTTCACGGTTCATGCCGACCCGAACCAATCCCGCATCCTCTTCGGAACCAATCCTGCATTCTCTTCGGCATCCTTTTTGTAGCACTCTTTGGGCACACTTTTCGGGACAAACGGCGAATACTGGTCGGGGTGAGAGGATTTGAACCTCCGGCCCTCGGTTCCCAAAACCGATGCGCTACCAGACTGCGCTACACCCCGTGAACACATCAGCCGATGCCAAGACAGCCAAACAGTGGGGCATCATACGCCTCTTTTTTCTTCCAGGCAAGGCGACTGTCGGGTTGCCACCGGAGCCGGCACCCAAAACGAAGCCGGGAAGTGACTTTATCGAGCGTTTATGTTTGATTTTATTACATAAACCCCAAGAGATCAAAGTCCCTGCTGTTTGATGGTGCTGGAACCGGGAACATAGTAGCCCATTTTTTCCATCGCATGGATGATGATATCCACTGCGGCGTGCCTTTCGATGTCATCCGAACTGAGGAGAAGTTCGTAGTGGGTACGCTGGGTTGGATGTATTTTGTAAATCTCCTTTGAAAACTGCTTTTGTTCCTTGTCGAACCTGACGACAAACTCCTTGGCGGCATGGATACTGATTCCCTGGCGTTCGGCAACCCGTTTGGCCCGTGTATCGAGGGATCCCTCGATACGGACCCGGAATACCCTCGGTTCGTGAGCCAGAATCAGGTTGGCTCCACGACCGATGATGACGGCACCCCCTTTGGCGATGGACGAAATCACCCTTGACATCAGCCGATAATATTGTTCCCGGGAGCTGACCTTGCCATGGGTGACTGCGGAGTAGCTCCATCTGTCCAATGGTGCGGGACCTTTTTCGTCGATCAGATCCATCAGTGACTTGTTGATTCCGATCTCTTCGGCAATCTTGTCCAGCAATGAATAGCCAAAACAGGGAACCGTGAGAGATTCGGAGAGCAGCTCGGCAATTTTGCTGCCATCGGCACCCAGGGCCCTGGAGATGGTCACGACAGGACATTTCTGACCCGTGTCGCATTGCTCGATTCTTTCCTGCTTGAGGTAGGCTGGTATCACCAGTCCGTTGTTTATGAGAATTTCTCTTATTGCCAGAAGCAGTTTCATTTTCAATTCCCCGTGAAAATTCTGAATCGTAAAGTCAAAATCCGAGAGCTATATCCCCATTGAACGAAATTTGCAGAAAAATGTCAAATCGTGTCTGCGTTAATTTATTTCATTCATGATCCATCCGGGTAACGCAAATCTCCTGTGACGAGCAGATCCTTGCCTGTTTGCTGAATCTGCACCTGATCGAGGAAGGGTGCCGCTGCCAGGCGATCGATGCCCATCCGGTCCAGAAAACCCGGGGCATCCCGACCACCGATCAGGATGGGGGCCAGAAACATGACGAGACGGTCGGCCAGACGCGCTTCCAGCAGGGCATGTGTCAGTGTTCCACCCGCTTCCGACAGCACGCTGAGGATGCCTTTTTCGGCCAGAATACCCATCAGGTTGTGCAGATCCACCCGACCTTCCGGATTGGCCTGGCAGGGAATGATGACCACGCCGGGGATCATTTCCAGTTCCTGTTTGCGGACCGGATCAGCCCGGGGGGTGGTGGCGATCCAGATGGGTGCGGGGGGGGCGGCAGAAAAGAGTGCGGCATCCGTTGAAATGCGCAAGGTGGAATCGAGTACCAGGCGTATGGGATGGCGTCCATTGGGCAGGCGACAGGTCAGGCGGGGATTGTCGGCCAACACGGTTCCACTCCCCACCATGACCACGTCGTATCGATCTCGCAGGCGTTGAACCATCAGGCGCGACTCTTTGCCGGTGATCCACTGGCTTTTGCCGGTACGGGTGGCAATCTTGCCATCGAGGGAAAGC
The DNA here is from genome assembly GCA_015228935.1 of Magnetococcales bacterium. Lineage (NCBI taxonomy): Bacteria > Pseudomonadati > Pseudomonadota > Magnetococcia > Magnetococcales > Magnetococcales bacterium. The sequence goes on from JADGCO010000084.1 coordinate 8,448, forward strand.
GCTCCCTTGAGGGTGACCAGGGGCCTTTTCTGGGCCAGCCAGGTCAGGAATGGGCCATTCAGGCGCATGGCGGCGGTTTCTTCGACTCCCACGACAACCTCAATACCCGCTTCCCGCAGCCGTTGCAGACCCCGGCCAGCCACCTGGGGGTTGGGATCCTGCATGGCGGCCACCACCCGTTGCACTCCGGCATCGATCAGGGCGTCGGCGCAGGGTGGCGTGCGACCGAAATGGCTACAGGGTTCGAGGGTCACATAAGCCGTGGATCCCCGGGCCAGATCACCTGCCTGGGCCAGCGCAATCACCTCGGCATGGGGTTCTCCTGCCCGGTGATGGTACCCTCTGCCCACCTGCCGCCCGTCGCGCACCACCACACACCCCACCAGGGGATTGGGGCATGTCCGTCCCTCCGCCCGTGCCGCCAGGCGCAACGCCTGTTCCATGAACCGATGATCTTCGTGCTGCATTCTGGAAGACATCGCCTACAATCCAGGGTAAACCGGAAAACGGGTACACAACTCCCGGACCCGTTCCCGAACCTCGGACTCGGCCCGGCTCGAATCTCCCTGTCCCAGGGCGTTCACCACCTGCACGATCATCTCACCGACTTCCCGGAATTCCGCTTCACCCAGTCCCCGGGTGGTGGAAGCCGGCGTTCCCAACCGGATGCCCGAGGTCACGAACGGACTCCGGGGATCCTTGGGAATTGCATTTTTATTGCAGGTCAATCCGGCCCGTTCCAGGGCGGCTTCGGTATCCTTGCCGGTAATGTTGCGCGAGGTCAGATCCACGAGCATCAGGTGGTTGTCCGTGCCGCCGGAGACGATCCGCAAACCTCCGGCGGTCAAAGTTGCTGCCAGCGCCTGGGCATTGCGCCGGATTTGTTGGGCATAGAGCTTGAATTCAGGTTGCAAGGCCTCCTTGAAGGCCACGCCCTTGGCGGCGATGACATGCATCAATGGTCCGCCCTGGATGCCGGGGAAAATTTTGGAATTGATTTTTTTGGCCAGGTCTTCCCGATTGGTCATGATCATGCCACCCCGTGGTCCGCGCAGGGTCTTGTGGGTGGTGGTGGTGACGACATCGGCATGACCGAAGGGGGTCGGGTGTTCTCCCGTGGCCACCAGACCGGCAAAGTGCGCCATGTCCACAAGCAGCATCGCTCCCACGCTGTCACAGATGTCCCGAAACCGGGCAAAATCGATGATGCGGCTGTAGGCCGAGGCCCCGGCCACAATCACCCGGGGCCGATGTTCCTTTGCCAATGCAGCCACCTGGTCGTAATCGATCTGTTCGGTTTCCGGATTGAGACCGTATTGAACCGCCTTGAAAATCTGTCCGGAAAAATTGACTTTGGCCCCATGGGTCAGGTGTCCTCCCTCGGCCAGGGACATGCCCAGGATGGTCTCACCGGTTTCGAGCATGGCGAGATAGGCTCCCATGTTGGCCTGGGAACCGGAGTGGGGCTGCACGTTGACGTAGGTACAACCGAACAATTGCCGGGCGCGATCAATCGCCAGATCCTCCGCCTTGTCCACGCAGTGGCACCCTCCGTAGTACCGCTTGTGGGGGTACCCTTCGGCGTACTTGTTGGTCATCACGCACCCCTGGGCTGCCAGCACGGCCCGGCTGACAATGTTTTCCGAGGCGATCAATTCAATCTGGTTCCGTTGCCGACCCAGCTCTTCGCCGATGGCGGCGTACATTTCCGGATCGAAGGCTTGCAGATCCATGGGGAGGGAGTTCATGGGGTTTCCTTTGTATATTGCTGTTCCAGAATTTCAAGACGTCGCGCATGTCTTCCCCCTTCGAAGGGGGTTTTCAGCCAGGCGGCCAGAATGGCATCTGCCACGGCCGGACCGGTCGTTCGTCCGCCCATGACCAGCACGTTGGCGTCATTGTGCAGGCGTGACAGGCGGGCTGTCAGTTCGTCATGGCACAGGGCGGCGCGGATGCCCGGAAACCGGTTGGCGGCCATGGAAATGCCGATCCCCGTCCCGCACATCAAGACACCCCGATCCCCCGCGCCGGACAGCAGGGCACGACACAGTTGGCCGGCAAATTCGGGATAGTCCACCGATTCCGGTCCGTGGGTTCCCAGATCCACGACATCATGTCCCCGTTGCTGCAAATATTCAACCACCTGCGCCTTCAGGGTGAACGCACCATGGTCTCCAGCCACAAGAATTCGCATTCGTCCGACTCCGTATTTCAATGCAACATCTTCCAATGTTTCCAGAATCATGAGAAGAGTTCCCGCCAGTCATTTTCCAGGCAGCGACTTTGTTTTGTTCATGCCTTGTCCACGAAGATTGCGTCCAACGATTGTGCCTCCACAAAATGCACGCTCCACTCTTCCAGAGAGGACAACTCGGCCTTGGCAATTTTTTCATTGGCCCATGCCGGCAAATCACCAAAGCGACGCTGCAACATGCGCGTCAGCATTTTGGCTACACCATTTTTTTCACCTATCCGTTCCACACTCGAAATGTAGGGCATTTTTTGGTTCTCCTCAAAAGCAACGATTTCTGTTCGCAACTGTTTGGCAAGATTATCCGGCAGGTGCAATACCCAATCGATGAATCGAAACAGATCGATTATCTGTTGACGATTGAAACCGCCTTTGTACAAGTTGCGAATTAAATGCCATTTAACCTGATAACGTTTCTCCGGCTGATGTCTGGTTTTTTTGGCGTGCAGATGAGCCAAAGTGACAATGGCAAACGGATTGCTGGAATTTTCCAGATCGGCTTCCGCATAATCCAATAATTTAATGGTCGTAAAGCGATAAATTTGTTGGGTGCCCCACAGATCGTAGCTGAATTCTGTCGGTCGCCAACCGGTCTCTTCGTCAGCCAGGATGGCCAGACCGACCACCGGCTTCTGATGGAGATCATAGGCCCTGTACTGGTAGACATACATTCCCGATGCAAAGTTCGGCTTGCGGTTTCCCTGAACCTCGATGTGGATCAGTACCCAGAACTCCTGGCCATCACCGCGTCGCCATACCTTGACCAGTTTATCCATGCGTCGGTCTCCGACCTCCGATGCACGGGTGATGCGGGCCAATTCGGTATCGAGAAACTCAAAACCGCGTTCCCAGTCGATGTCGGCGTGGGCCTCCGGTAAAAAAAATGCCAAAAAATCAATAAAATACCCTTCCAGGATATCTTTCCATGGCGTGTCGAATTCATCTTGCGGGGTGCTGGTCACGGGAAAGGATCATCCGGGCCATGGATTGATTGATGGAATTTGAGGCTTTTTACTGATGCCCTTCGATTATGGCGAATGGAGGTGATCTTGTCGAGGATGGTTTCAGAAAGCCTGCTCTGTCGGAAACACCTTGTGGAAGTTTGACCATGACCAGAAATCCGGTTCCATCCGGGCATTTTTTCAGGAATTTTTTTTGTATCTATTCAGAACCCTTGCGAAAAAATGACTTGATATAAAAGACTTTGTTGGGGCTTGAGCCCCAAACCCCGCCAGGGGGAAGGGCACAGCCCTTCCCCCTGGACCCCCATCCCAGTTTTTCAAACGTTTTGAATGGGGATGCTGAATAGTTACAAATCAGCCATGTTTGTAACTGTTCAGCATCCGGCTCAGGCTTTTCTTGAAAGGGTGCTGAACAGTTACCTGTTTTTCATTCAACGACGATACGGGGTGCATCGGTTGCTTCCAGGCCGATTTGATTGATGCGTTCCACCACGGCGGCGGCAATCTGTCGATAGACGACACTTTGCGGGGCATCTGGACGGGAGACCACGATGGGTTGCCCTGAGTCGGCATCCTCGCGAATAAATTGATCCAGGGGAATTTCACCCAGGAAGGGCATGCCCTCCGCCTCGGCCTGCCGCCGGGCACCGCCATGGGAAAATATTTCGGCGCGGTGACCGCAATGAGAACATATGTGATAGGACATGTTTTCGATGATGCCCAGAACCGGCACATCCACCTTGCGGAACATGTTGATCCCTTTTCTGACATCGGCCAGGGCAACATCCTGGGGTGTGGAGACGATCACCACGCCGGTCAGGGGAACTTTCTGGGTCAGGGTGAGCTGCGCATCCCCGGTACCGGGGGGAAGATCCACGACCAGATAATCCAGTACGCCCCAATCCACATCCCGCAAAAGCTGTTCGACGGCCATGCCCACCATGGGTCCACGCCAGACCATGGGCGCACCCTCCGGAACGAAAAATCCCATGGACATGGCCTTGATGCCAAACGCTTCTGCCGGTTTGATCCCGTTTTCTCCCCCTTCATTCTCCTTGGGCAAATGCGGAATGTTCAGCATGCGCGGCAGACTGGGGCCGTAGATATCCGCATCCAGGAGTCCCACCGTCGCGCCCGCCTGATGCAAGGCCAACGCCAGATTGACTGCCGTGGTGGATTTGCCGACCCCCCCCTTGCCCGACGCGACGGCAATCACGTGGCGTACCCCTGGCAATAAATTGTTTTGGGTGCCATTCCGGGCCGCATCCTGCATCTGACCGGGTTGCCTGTCCGACATGTTCATCTCCTTCACTGAATTAATCATACTGAAACAGTAGGACTTCGAGGATACGCCATCCCTTGCATACAAGCAAGGCGCAACCCGGGATTCAAACCCCTGTCGAAAGAAGCCATTCCCCCCCATGTGTACCCGGTTGATATCAGAGACGTAATTTGAACCGGATCAAGTTGAAACCAGCCATGCCCAGAAACGTAACTTGACCTGGATCAAGTTGAAAGCAGCCATGCAAAGCTTTGTAAGACATAAAAAATACATTAAAAAATCGAATCATTCGGATTGATTTCATTGCAACATGGTTTTACGGGCAGGAAAAAGCGATCAAGGTGGGGTGACAAGAAACGCCACGTCTGGTAGATTGCGCATCGATTTTGGAAGAAGAGGTGATGGAAAAGAAATCATCACGTCCAAAAACACAAAATCGCGCCATCGTTCAGGAAATTTTGGGGTGTTTCCACCGGCAACAACTCCAGCGGGCCAGGTGCCATGAGCGACTCAACGTTCGTCAATTTGATCATGATCCTGATCAGCACGGTGCTGGTCAACAATTTTGTGCTGGCCAGGTTTTTGGGCATCTGCCCCTTCCTGGGGGTGTCCAAGAAGGTGGAAACAGCCATCGGCATGACCTACGCCGTGATTTTTGTCATGACCCTGGCATCGGTGGTGTGCTGGCTGTTGCAGACATTTGTCCTGGCCCCGCTTGGGCTGGCCTACCTGCAAACCCTGACCTTCATCCTGATCATTGCCGCCCTGGTCCAGTTGACCGAAATGGTGATTCGCAAGGCAAGTCCCGCCCTCTACTCAGCCCTGGGCATCTTTCTGCCCCTGATCACGACCAACTGCGCCGTGCTGGGCGTGGCCATCCTGAACATCACCCTGGAAAACAATTTCATCCAGGCCGCCATCTACGGCATGGGCGGCGGGATCGGTTTTGGTCTGGTGCTGGTCCTCTTCGCCGGCATGCGGCAACGGATCGATCTGGCAGATGTGCCGGTGTTGTTCAAGGGATCACCCATCTCCCTGATCAGTGCCAGTCTCCTTTCCCTGGCTTTCATGGGTTTTTCCGGCATGGTCAAGTAAATCGCTGCTGAAACGACAAGGCGCACGGAGAAAGCGAAATGATCGAAGCAGTCATGAGCATGGGCATCCTGGCCCTCGTTTCCGGGGTAGGGCTGGGTCTGGCCGACAAAAAGCTGCAAGTGCAGAGCGATCCGATTGCCGGCAAGCTTGAAGCAGCCCTGCCGGCCACCAATTGCGGCAACTGCGGCTATCCGGGCTGCCGCTCCTATGCCGAGGCCCTGGGCGGAGGTGGCGTGGAAGTCAACCTGTGCCTGCCCGGAGGGGCATCCATCATGGAACAATTGGCCGCCATCCTGGGTGTCGATCCAAAACCGGTCGCCGGCGAAGGACCCATCATGGCCTACATCCGGGAAGAGTCCTGCATCGGTTGCACCGCCTGCATCAAAGCCTGCCCGGTGGATGCCATCGTGGGAGCCAACAAACAATCCCACACCGTCATCCAGGCCGAATGTACCGGCTGCAAGGCCTGTGTCGAACCCTGCCCGGTCGATTGCATCGACATGGTACCCGTACCTGTGACCCTGTATGACTGGAAATGGGAAAAACCGTCCGGACCCTACGCCCTTCACTGAGACTGAAACTGCCGGGCACCAGGAGCAACGGTCTTCCAGAGTGAGGAATCAAAATGGGAATTGTGGCGGAAGTGTTGCGCAAGTTCCACGGGGGCGTTCACCCCAGGGAATACAAGAATCTCACGGAAAATTGTGCCATTGAGGCGCTGCCGCTGCCGAAACGGCTGATCGTCCCCCTGCACCAGCACATGGGGCGCCCCTGCGAACCTTGCGTCTCACCGGGGGCGCATGTCCTGAAGGGAAGTGTCATCGGCATTGCCCAGGGATTCATTTCGGCCCAGGTCCACGCCCCCACCTCGGGCACCATACGGACCATCGACGAATACCCTGTCGCCCACCCCTCCGGACTGACCATGCTCTGCGCCGAGTTGGAACCGGATGGCAAGGATCAATGGGTGGATGGGTTGACCGGCCTCCCCAATCCCCTGGAAGCCGACCCCAAGGATATACGCCGCAAGATACTGGAAGCCGGTATCGTCGGCATGGGCGGCGCAACCTTCCCAAGCCATGTCAAAATGTCCCCTCCCGGCGATAAAAAGGTCGAACTCCTCGTCATCAACGGCGTGGAGTGCGAACCCTACCTGACCTGCGATGCCCGCCTCATGGAAGAACGTTCCCGGGATCTGGTCGAAGGGTTCAAGATCATGTTGCGGGGTCTGGAAACGAACCAATGCGTGATCGGTATCGAGGCCAACAAGCCCGCCGCCATTCGCGCCATGCAGGCCGCCGTGGCCAATGAGTCCAGCCTGTCGGTCAAGGTACTGCCGGTCATGTACCCCCAGGGTTCGGAAAAACAGCTCATCGAAGTTTTGACCGGTCGGCAGGTTCCCTCCGGCGGGTTGCCCGTCGATGTGGGCGTGGTCGTCCACAACGTGGCCACATCCCTGGCCATCCGGGATGCCGTCAAGTTCGGTCGCCCCCTGATCGCCCGGGTGGTGACCGTCAGCGGCCTGGGCATCACCAACCCCCGCAATCTGGAAGTGTTGCTGGGTACCCCGGTCGATGACCTGATCGCCCACTGCGGCGGCCTCAAACCAAACCACAAAAAAATCATCTCCGGCGGCCCCATGATGGGGGTCACCCTGAATACGACCCGGGTTCCGGTGGTCAAAGGCACCTCCGGTATTCTGGCCCTGACCGCCGAAGAGGTTTCCGAAAAACGGGAAAGTCCCTGTATCCGCTGCGGGCGTTGCGTGCAAGCCTGCCCCATGCGTCTCACCCCGACGGAAATGGCCTGGGGAACCCGCAATGCCCTCTGGGACAAAATGGGCGAGTATAATCTCTCCGATTGTATCGAATGCGGCTCCTGCTCTTTTGTCTGCCCGGCCCATATTCCGCTGGTCCACTATTTCCGGTTTGCCAAAATGACCCTCCAGGCCAAAGACCGGGAAAAGAAAAAGAACGACCTGACCAAAATACGCAGCAAGGCCAAACAGGAACGGATCGAACTGGAAAAAGCCGAAAAAGAACGCAAAAAAGCCGAAATGAAAGCCAAGATGGCAGCCAAAAAGAGTGCCGCACCAGATGCCGCAGCAGGCAGCGGCACGGCCAACGAAGGATCGCCGTCACCTGCGGAAGCCGCCACCCGCCCGCAAGGAAAGGGGCCAGGCAAACCCGGCGTGAAGCCGCCCGGGAAAAAAAAGTCTGATCCAGCATCGGAAACCTGATCGTCCAGCAAAGCCGACAACCGGGAGTATCGTTCCCATCGTGTCCATTGCAAAAGGAAAGCCCGGCGCACCATGAACCATCCAACCCAGCAGATATTATCCTCTCCCCATGTTCATGGCGGAGAATCCATACCGCAGGTGATGCGCACGGTGATCTGGGCGCTGATGCCGGCCACGGCCTTTTCCGTCATGCTGTTCGGCTGGCCGACCCTGTTCGTGATCCTGACCACGGTGGCCACCTGCATGATCGTGGAACACCTGCTCATCAAGATGCGCGGCTGGCCCTCGACCATGGGTGACCATTCGGCGGCCCTGACCGGGTTGCTGCTGGCCCTGACCCTGCCGCCGCATGCCCCCTGGTGGCTCTGCGTCGTGGGCGGACTCTTTGCCATCCTCGTCGGCAAACAGCTCTACGGCGGCCTGGGACAAAATATTTTCAACCCGGCCCTGATCTCCCGGGTATTTTTGCTGATCTCCTTCCCGGTGCAACTGACTTTCTGGCCCAAGCCCACCCCGCTTTTCGGAGAATCCTCCTACTCCCTGCTCCAGTCCATCAATATTTTCCTGGGTGGTGGATACGGTGCCCTGTTGCCCCTGGACACCGTGACCGGTGCCACCCCTCTCGGTCAATACCGGACCGAGGTCGGCATGGGACGGACCGTCGATGTGGCCCTGGGAGGAAATTACGGCTTCAATTATCTGGATGCCACAAGCGGTATGATGGGAGGATCCCTGGGAGAGACATCGGTCATCCTGCTGACCCTGGGTGGTCTCTATCTGCTGCACCGCAAGGTGATCACCTGGCACATTCCGCTCTCCATGCTGGCCGGCTGTCTGGTACCGGCTGCCGTCTTCTGGATGCTGGATCCGGGTGCCTATCCCAATCCCCTTTTCCACCTGATTACGGGTGGTTTGATTCTTGGGGTGTTTTTCATGGCCACCGACATGGTGACATCCCCGGTGACCGCCAAGGGTCAAATCATTTTCGGCCTGGGGTGTGGCATCCTCACCTACCTGATTCGAACCTGGGGGGGATACCCGGAAGGTGTGTCGTTTGCCATCGTCCTGATGAACGCAACCGTGCCACTCATCGACCAATACACCCGCCCCGTGGCCTACGGAAAAACCCAACAAAGGAATACCTAGGAGTGATCGATGTTCGATTCCCTGAAAATGGGTCTGATCCTGATGATCGTGGCGGGCGTTTGCACGGCGTTCATGGCCGGTACCGAAATGTGGACCCGTGAACCTATTGCCCAGGCAAAGCTTCAGGAAACGCTCCTGGCCCTGAAACAAAATCTGCCGCCCGGGTTCGACAACAACCCGGTTACGGATTCAGTCGAGATGACCGATAAACGCCTCCACAAAAAAATGCGCCCGGTCCGCATCTATCGCGCCAGCAAGGGGGGTGAGGATATTGGCGCGGCCTTCACCGTTATCGCCCCGGATGGCTATTCGGGTGACATTGCCATCATGATCGGCCTGGACAAGGCCGGCACGGTCAATTCGATCAAAATATTGGAACACAAAGAGACCCCCGGCCTGGGTGACAAGATCGTCATTACCGACTGGCCCGATAAATTCAAAGGCAAAAACCTCGACAATGCCAAATGGGCCGTCAAGAAAGATGGTGGTGAATTCGATCAGTTTGCAGGGGCCACCATCACCCCCCGGGCCGTGGTCAATGCCGTGCGCAGGGGGTTGGAATTCTACAAAGACAATCAAGATAAAATTTTTGCCCGGAGCGCCCCATGAGCAATCAGTCACTGACAAACCAGAAAGTCATGATCGACGGATTCTGGGACAATAACGCCATTTTCGTCCAGTTCCTCGGCATG
>JADGCO010000085.1 GCA_015228935.1 Magnetococcales bacterium
AAGGGCACAGCCCTTCCTCCTGGACCTCCATCCCAGTTTTTTATTCGTTTTTTTTGAAATTAACAAGTTTTTTGACAACCTCTGGGACGATATTGAATGAACATGGATCATGCCATTTTGGCAGGCGGATCATGGATCGCCCCCTTGTTGCTTGGCTTGTCGAGCAGTTTGCACTGTCTTGGCATGTGTGGTGGCATCATCGGGGCCATCACCATGAGCCTGCCGGTGGAGGTGCGCGGCAACCGTTTTGCCTTGCTGCTTCACTTGTTGGCTCTCAGTCTGGGTCGTTTATGCAGTTACACGCTGGCCGGTGTCGGTGCCGGACTTTTGGGGCAGGGAACTTTCGGTTTGATTGGGCCTGCTGCCGGCCATCAGGTTTTGCAATTTTCGGCGGCTGTCGTTCTCATCATGGCCGGTATTCATCTTTCTGGCCGGTTTCCCAGCCTGGCGTTTCTGGAAAAGATTGGGGTTCCCCTCTGGTCCCGGATTGAACCCTTCTGGCGGCATTTGCTTCCCTTGCGTTCCCCGGTCCAGGGTATTTTCCTGGGAATTGTCTGGGGGTGGATGCCGTGCTTTCTTGTCTATGCGACGTTGTTGTTGAGTCTTACGATGGCGACGCCTCTTCAGGGGGGGTGGACGATGTTTCTGTTTGGCATCGGGACGCTGCCTGTGGTCATGGCTACTGGTTTTCTGACTGGTGTCATCATGCAGTGGCGACACAACATTTGGATGCGTTTGGTGGTCAGTGTTTTTCTGGTTGTGGCAGGTATTCTGACGTTGCCGGGCGTTGCATGATCCGTCTATATTTTTCAACCAACCGCTCTTAACTTTTCGTTTAGCGAGATATCTTTCAAAGATTGGCGGCGTTTTTCCACGTATTCACGCAGGGCATCATTCATCATCTGTTCGTAATCTCCGCCACCAGCATTTTCCACGTATTCCCTGAACCATGCGATGATATCGGCATCAATCCGGAAGATGAGACGTTCCGTTTTCCTGGTTTGCGGAATGATCGGTCCGCGTTTGGCATTGCTGAAATCAAAGCCTTCTTTCGTTTTCATGAATCACCCTTCATAAAGTTTTCGTTCCCACTTCACAGCTTTGCGGGCACTGATGAGACGGTGTCGATTGCCTCGATAGGTAAAAACTACTATCAGAATCCGACCTTTGCCATCCATACCAATAGACTGGAAACGTTGTTCTTCATGGCTGTCATCTTCAGAGACCATGGACATTGGATCTTTCAGAGCAATTACAGCGTCTGCAAATGAGACACCGTGCTTCAGTTTGTTCGCGCTTGCCTTGACCTTATCCCACTCGATGTCCATGGAAACAATAATGCAGTCGAGTGTTCCATCCGTCAATAATATTCCCTTGACAGATCTTTGCCACAAAAAGATTCCAGGGGTAGTTTAATCGCGAAAGTTTAGTCAAAATGACTGCGCCCTTGGCTTGCGCATCCCGCAAGGTGGGCGCATCGGGATGTGCTGATGCCAGAGCTAAGAGATCTTTGTAGAGCGCTCGCGCCGCGTCGATCTGCCCGGCGTTGCCATAAGCGTTGATCAAATTGACCGCGCCCTTGGCTTGCTCCTCCCGCAGGGTGGGGGCATCGGGATGTGCCGTGGCCAGAGCCGAGAGAGCCTCGTAGATCGTCCGCGCCTCGTTGATTTGCAGGGCACGGCCCAGCTCTCCGACAAGGCGCACGATCTCCGCATCCAAGGCCAAAGACGTTTGGCCAACCACTTCCTGCAAGGCCATTTGGCGACCGGGGGAGTTCGGGTTTGTTTCCCAATCCTGGAGGGCCTGGCTGACCTGATGGTCACGGCCAAACCGGTCCTTGATGACCAGTTTAACCTTGTCATAGGCGTCCTTGACCAGGGGAGCCGCAGCCTTGTCGGCAAGGTAGGGTTATGGCGGCCAGAAGGGTTGTGATCAGGGTATCCATACCACCACGGTACATTTTTTGTGATCCTGTTGTCAATATCGACGTAAAAGAGTATTTCGCCGTTTCAGCCCGGCGTCCAGATATGCGGGAAGTTCGGGGACCAGGTAACGCAAGCACGGAGTGTCCAAGTGTGCAGTGTCTGGATGCTGAAAAAAAGGGTGGAATTTTTGCTTGCCGGAGAGTATTTTGCCCAGATAAGAGAGGATGGGAGGAGATGGGCGGGCTATGCGCCGGCCATCATCTTCCCCGGGTTTATCCAGAAAGGTCATACGTATGTTGCACACATCTGCATTTGATGCCCATGCCTTCGTAAAACGCCTCAAATCGGTAGGGGTTTCAGAAGAACAGGCAGAGGTTCATGTCGATTTGATGGTTGAGTTTTTGGAGACCCGGTTGGCCACCAAAACCGACATGGCGCAGGTGGATGCGCGTATTCTGGAATTGAGTCGCGATATCAAGGATCTGGATGCCAAAAGTGAGGCCAGGTTGAAGGAAATTGACCTTCAGGGCGAGGCCAGGATGAAGGAAATTGACACCCAGAGCGAGGCCAGGCTGCGGGAGATCGATGCCCAGAGCGAGGTCAGACTCAGGGAACTGGATGGCAAAATCGAGACCTCCAAGCTTGAATTGATGCGTGATATCAATGAAATCAATATCAGGGGCGATGCCAGACTCAAGGAACTGGATGGTAAAATCGAGGCATCCAAGCTGGAATTGAAGCGTGATATCAAGGAACTTGATACCAAGAGCGAAGTCAGGTTGAAGGAGCTGGATGCCAAGAACGAAACCAGGCTGAAGGAGCTGGATGCCAAGAACGAAGCCAGGCTGAAAGAGTTGGATGCCAGGATCGAGGCATCCAAGCTGGAATTGAAGCGTGATCTCAAGGAGCTTGATACCAAGAGCGAAGTCAGGTTGAAGGAGTTGGATGCCAAGAACGAAGCTAGGCTGAAAGAGTTGGATGCCAAGAACGAAGCCAGGCTGAAAGAGTTGGATGCCAAGAACGAAGCCAGGTTGAAAGAGTTGGATGCCAAGAACGAGGTTTCCAAACTCGAATTAATGCGTGATATCAAGGAGCTTGACGCCAAAAGCGAGGCTTCCAAACTCGAATTGAAGCGTGATATCAAGGAGCTTGACGCCAGAAGCGAAGCCAGGTTGAAGGAGTTGGATGCCAGGAGTGAGGCTTCCAAACTCGAATTGAAGCGTGATATCAAAGAGCTTGACACCAGGAACGAAACCAGGCTCAAGGAACTGGATAACAAGATCGACACCTTCAGGCTGGAATTGAAGCGCGACATCAAGGAGCTTGACGCCAAATTCGAAGCCAGGATGAAAGAGTTGGACATCAGCTTGCGCCGGGAAATTGCAGAAACCAGGAGTGACTTGATCAAATGGATGGTGGGTGTCTCTTTGGCAACTTCCGGTGCGGTTGTGGGGATCCTGTTTGCCCTGTTGCGGGTTGTGCCACACGTTCCCTGAACGGACCGTTTCTGGTGGGATCATGTATTGTCGTAAGTATGATTTTTATATTATAAAAGATTTCTTAAGTTGTTTTACGGCATTGAATGCACGTGTGGTGGATCATCTGGATTTCTGGAAAAATTGCAGACGTTTCAGATAGGGCGCGGGGGATTTATGGGTGATTGTCTGGCCCTGACGGGGGAAGGCCTGGTCGCGCAGGCGCGTCAATAAAAAGCGTATGCTGGCAGCCCTGGAGGCGGCATTTTTCCATAAGTTTTCCTCCCGGGTCAGGGGGCGGACGGTCTGATAACCCTGCTCAAGGGCGGCAAACTGATCCGGTAAATGATTCCCATTGGCATCAAAACCCCAGGCGGTCAGGGCTATGGCCAGGTCGTAAAGCCAGCGTTCCAGGCAGGCATAATGAAAATCGATGACCCCGACCGGAACCAGGTCGGCAAACAACACATTGTCGGGAAACAGATCCCCGTGACACACCCCGCCGGGCAGATCCAGGCGGAAAAAACTTTCTTCAAGGGTGGTCAATTCGGTTGTGAGCAGATCGAGGGTGGTTGGATCGTCACGCGCCAGAACCGGTTGCAGCCGCTCCAGGAGACGACGGCAGGCCGGGGGACCCATGGGGTTGGGGCGCGGATTGGGAAAGTCCTGCCCGGCAAGATGAATCCTGGCCAGCAAGGCCCCGGCCTGGGTGCAGTGGGCGGGCGTGGGGGCCAGGGCGTGTGCGCCCGGCAGACAGGTGACAAGCAGGGCCGTGCGTGACTGAATCTGGTGCAAAAGCTGCCCGTGTCGATCCGGCAGGGGTCGGGGAGCGGGAATGTGACGGTCGGCCAACCAGGTCGTCAGTCGGAGCAGATGTTCCATATCCCGGGCCTGGATGGCATCTTCGACCAGGGTCAGGACAAACCGCCCCTGCTCCGTGTCGAGAAAAAAATTGCTGTTGTCCACGCCCAGGAGAATTCCCTCCAGCCGCAAGGGACGACCGATGGCATACCCTTGCAAAAAGGGTTCAAGATCGGCAACGCTCAGCGGGGTATAAACAGACACGACACCACCTGTCGCACGCGAGAAGAGAGACGCTCCATGACCCATTCCGGGCAGAAAAACAGCGAATTCCCGGGTCAGAATTCTGGCCCGGCAACCCCGGCAATACCGGCAACCCCGGCAATACCCGCAACCCCGGCAATACCGGCAACATCAGCGATACCGACAACAGTTTCCGTCAGCCCGTCACGTCCCATTCTTGTAGCCATGACCGGGGCATCCGGTTCTGCGTATGGCCTGGGTCTCGTGCAGGCCTTGCTGGCGGCGCAGCAGCGGGTGGACCTGCTCCTCTCCGATGCGGCCTTGCAGGTGCTTGCCCAGGAGTGTGACCTGAAATGGCCGGCTGACACAACCGCCCGGCAACATGTTCTCGCCGACTATTTTGGTGCCGGTCTGGATCGGTTGCGCCACTATGGCCTGACCGACTGGTATGCCCCGGCAGCTTCGGGGTCCGGGGGCGGGGGGCGCATGGTGATCTGTCCCTGTTCCATGGGAACCCTGGGTGCCCTGGCCCACGGCATTTCCGACAATCTGATCCGCCGGGCCGCCGATGTCGTCCTCAAGGAAGGCGGGCAACTGCTCCTGGTGCCCCGGGAAACCCCCCTCACCATCATCCACCTGGAAAACATGGTGCGTCTGGCCCGGATCGGGGCCATCATATTGCCCGCTTCGCCCGGCTTTTATCACCGTCCGGCCACCGTGAATGACCTGGTCGATTTTATCGTGGAACGCATCCTGACGCGCCTGGGAATCCCCGGGAGACCCTCCCCCCTTTGGCCGCCTGCCGCCGGATAGGCTGGAGGATTCAGACTGGAGGCCGGAGGCTGTTGGGTTCAGGCTGGAGACTGGAGGGTTCAGGCTGGAGACTTCAGACAGGAGGTTCAGGCTGGAGACTGGCACCTGGGGCCTTGTCTCACTCCTCGATGGTCAACTCCTCGGCATCCGTGGCCAGAATTTCCATGCCGTAGAGAGGCATCAGGTCGGGACCGGGGTCAAAGCCATACATCTGATGCAGTTCCCAACGGACATCCTTGGCCTGGTCAGGTGTCAAACGAATGCCGAGAGGTTGGCGGCCATCCTTTTCAAAGGATTCCTTGAGAGAGAATATTTTTTTGAGTAGCATAGGGAGGTTTGGGCTTTGTTGTCCTCTCTCCATTTGCGACCGTTTGCCTTGTCAATCAAGCCACGGGTGGCAAGTGGAGAACCTGTTTATGGTCGATGGTGACAACCCATGATGGAACGGTTGCGCCATCAGCGTAAAGGTTAATTCCAGATGCGAGGGGAGTGTGACGTATGGCCGATCCAATCCGTGTAGCTGTAACAGGAGCCGCTGGACAGATTGCGTACAGTATGCTGTTTCGTTTGGCGTCAGGGGAAATTTTTGGCAAGGACCGGCCCATTGAACTGCGCCTGCTCGAAATTCCACCGGCCATGGGTGCCCTGTCGGGCGTGGTGATGGAACTCGACGATTGTGCATTCCCCACCCTCAAAGGTGTCGTAGCCACCGACAATCCGGAAGTGGCCTTCGATGGCATCAACTGGGCACTCATGGTGGGTTCACGCCCCCGGGGACCCGGCATGGAACGGGCCGACCTGATCAAGGTCAATGGACCCATCTTCGTCGGCCAGGGCAAAGCCTTGAACAAAGCCGCCTCGGATGTTCGCATCCTGGTGGTGGGCAACCCCTGCAATACCAACTGCCTCATCGCCATGAAAAACAGCGATGTCCCCAATGACCGCTTCCAGGCCATGATGGCCCTCGACCAGAATCGGGCCAGGACCATGCTCGCCAAAAAGGCCGGCGTTCCCCTGACCCAGGTGACCAACGTCACCATCTGGGGCAATCACTCCAACAATCAATACCCGGACTATGAAAATGCCCGCATCAAGGGAAAACCGGTTCCGGAAGTGATCACCGATGAACAATGGCTGAAGGAGACCTTCACCAAGGATGTCCAGAATCGTGGTGCAGCGGTCATCAAGGCTCGTGGTGCCTCCAGTGCCGCCTCGGCTGCCAATGCCGCCCTGGACGGGGTCATGCGCACCCTCTCCGCCACCCCGGCTGGGGATTGGTTCACCTCGGCCATCTGCTCCAAGGGCGAATATGGCGTGGACAAGGATTTGATTTTCGGCTTCCCCCTTCAGGCCAAAGGGGATGGCACCCTGAAAGTGGTGGAAGGCGTGCCCATCTCCGCCGCCGGTAAAGTCAAGTTCGATCACGTCCTGAACGAGCTGCGTCAGGAACGGGATGTCGTGAAGGATTTGCTGGGCTAGAATGCGTTCCGGGGGGCTGCTAGGCCCCCCGGAGAAACAAGGAAACCAGGATGAAGTTTGTCATTTTTTTGGGGGACGGCATGAGCGACCGCCCCTTGCCGGAGCTGGACAATCGGACCCCCCTGATGGTCGCCAGAACCCCCAATCTGGATCGCATGGTGCGCGAAGGGATCGGCGGCTGGTCCAAAAACACCCCCGATGGCTATTATCCGGGCAGCGATATCGCCAATCTGGGTGTGCTGGGCTATGACGTGACCCGGGGCTACTCCGGACGCAGCCCCCTGGAAGCCGCCGCCATGGGTGTGACATTGCACCCCGAAGATGTGGCGTTTCGCTGCAATCTGGTCTCCCTGTCGGAAGATTTCCAGATCATGGAGGATTTTGCGGCAGATCACGTCTCAACTGCCGAAGCGACGGAATTAATTCATTTTATCAATAAAAAGCTGGGGAGTACATCCCTGCAATTCTATCCTGGCGTCAGCTATCGCCACCTTCTTGTGTGGCGTGGCGGAGGGGACCGGATCAAGGCGGTGCCACCCCACGATATTTCAGATCGTCCCATTGCGGGCCATCTGCCGGTCGGCGCGGACGCGGCTCCCATTGTGCAATTGATGCAGGACTCCTGGAAAATTCTGGCCGACCATCCGGTCAACCGGAAACGCCGGGCCGCCGGCCACAAATCAGCCAACAGCATCTGGCTATGGGGCCATGGCCGCAAACCCAACCTGGCCCTGTTTCGGGACCAGTTCGGTCGCAGTGGTGGCATGATCTCTGCCGTTGACCTGATGCGGGGCATTGCTGTCCACATCGGCATGGAAGTGATCCATGTCCCCGGGGCGACAGGGTGGATCGATACCGATTATCAAGGCAAGGCCCAGGCCTGCCTGGAAGGATTGACCCGCCACGACCTGATGTTTGTCCATGTCGAATCCATGGATGAATCGGGTCATGCGGGCCGGTTGGACTACAAAATCAAGGCTATCGAGGATTTCGATGCCAAGGTGGTGGGGGGCGTTCTGGATGGCTTGATACAGCGGGGTGAACCCTTCCGGGCACTCTCCCTGCCGGATCACCCCACCCCCATTGCCACCAAGACCCATAACTCGGATCCGGTTCCCTTTGCCCTGTATGGCCACGAGGTCATGCCCGATCACAACACCACCTACGACGAAAATCTCCTCCAAACCGGCAGCCACGCCTTCGATCCCGGTTACCAGCTCATGCCAGCCTTCCTGGCCTGGAAAGAACTGGGACGGCAGGCTGCGGTGAAGCCGTGAATTTGATATCTTGAGTTATTGTAACTATTCAGCTCTTCCCATTAAAAAACGTTATCTTTCATATCAAATCCTTTTTTTGCAAGGGTTCTGAATAGTTACGAATTATCTTCACCTGTCTGGTGCAAGATCGTTTGAGATTTCAAATTGCAGACAGACTGTGGGAGAATCAGGTGGTGGAATTGGGATTGTTTCCCATGTGAGTTTATCTGGTAGAATTGGTACAAGTTCTTCTCATCATCTGAGGATACCATGCCTGACGCCACAGAAATTGTAACACTGAATGATGTCTGGAAAGCCTTCCTGGAAACCGACCGCCGGATGAGGGAGGCTGACCGTCTGATGCAGGAGCGGATGCAGGAGCAGAGGCAGGAGCATGATCGCCGAATGCAAGAGCATGATCGCCGAATGCAGGAGCGGATGCAGGAGCATGATCGCCGGATACAGGAGAATGACCGCCAGATGCAGGAGACCCGCCGGATGATTCGTGAGATGTCGGCTGAGACCGACAAGGAAATCAAGGCTGTCAACAAGCAGATCGGTCAGTTGGGTGGTCGGTTGGGTGAATTCGTCGAGGAGATGATCAAACCAACCTGTATCGCGATGTTTCAGGCGCGTGGCATTCCGGTGGATGAAATCTTCTCCCGCGCCAAAAAGAAGGTCGGCGGGGAAACGATGGAGATCGACTTGTTGCTGGCCAATACGGTTGCGGCTGTCCTCATCGAGGTCAAGAGCCATTTGACCGCCGAGGATGTCCAACACCATCTCAAAAAACTGCCCCGTTTCAAGTCATTTTTTCCCAGGTTTGCGGATTGTCGGATCTATGGAGCGGTTGCCGGCATGGTGATCGCTTCCGAGGCAGACCGTTTTGCCATGCATCAGGGCTTGTTCGTGATCGCGCAGAATGGTGAGAACGTCGGATTGGCCAACGAGCCGGATTTCGTACCCAGGCACTGGTGAATCCGGTTTGAGTACGGTTTGCCTTTTTCAGGAATATTTTTCGAAGGTGTTGGTGTGCAACGCATCTTCTGTCGCGTGTGCGTCACTGTAGGATGCGGCGATGGCTTGGAAGGCTTCCTGTTCGGCAACGAAGGCATCCAGAATATCCGGATCGAAATGGCTCCCTTTGCCATTCATAATGATTTCGACGGCCTTTTGGTGGGAGAAGGGTGGCTTGTAGACGCGCCGACTGATCAAGGCATCGTAGACATCGGCCAGGGCCATGAGGCGGGCCGAGAGGGGAATGTCACGCCCGGACAGACCAAGAGGATAACCCGATCCATCCCATTTTTCATGATGGCTGTAGGCAATTTCGCGGGCCAGGCGCAGGAACGAGTTGTCATGATCGCTGGCCCCTTCTTCGGCGGCCAGAATGGCATTTCTGCCCAGATCCGGATGCTTTTTCATGATTTCGAATTCGGCATCGGTCAATTTGCCGGGTTTGAGGAGAATGGCATCGGGGATGCCAACCTTGCCAATGTCATGCAACGGAGCTGATTTGAACAGCAGGTCGATGGTGCGGTCATCGAGAACTGCCGCATAGTCAGGGTGGGAACGCAATCGTTCTGCCAGAACCCGTATGTATCCTTGTGTGCGACGAATATGGTTACCGGTTTCATTGTCACGGGTTTCGGCCAGAGAGGCCAGGGCGCGGATGGTGACATCCTGGGTATGAACCACTTCCCGGGTGCGTTGGGCAACCAGATGTTCGAGTTCAAGATTGTGTTCGCGCAAGGCACGCTGGGTCTGGATCAGGGCAATATGTGTCCGAACCCGGGCCAGAACGACCGGGGGTGAAATCGGTTTGGTGATATAGTCAATCGCTCCGGCCTCGAATCCCTGGGCCTCGTTGTGCGGTTGCCCGAGCGCCGTGACAAATATGATGGGAATATGGGCCAATCTGGCATCCTGTTTCAGATGCCGACACACCTCCAGCCCATCCATATCCGGCATCATGACATCCAGCAAGATCAAATCCGGCTGTGGGCCTGCCGCGATTCGAGCCAGGGCAAGCGGTCCGCTTTTGGCGACACTGATGGAATAGTCATCACGCAAAATACTCGAAAGAACCTTTAAATTGATCGGTTCATCATCCACCAGCAGAATGTGACTTTGGGTCGTGTTCATCAAAATGTCTCCAGCGAGGATGCCAGACTCTGACGCAAGGTCTCGAGTACAAGGGCAGCATCTTCGAAATCATACTGATTTGCAAGACGGGAAATGGTGGCTGCCGGTGCGGCAAGCGTCGAGTGGGCCAACAGCCGGGCCAACTCTTCGGCCAGCTCTCCGGCATTCGGATCGGATGCTTGAAACAATCCAAGCAGCCGTTCGGCAGTCTCTTGGGCCTGGACCCATGCAGAGTCTGGCATTGCACAAGATACGGGTGGCAGGGGGGTAACGTCGTGGGCCTGGACCGTTGAAGAGTTCAGCGTTGCACAAGATGCGGGTGGTAAGAGGGGGGGCATGTCGGTGGCTACCGATGTGCTGGTTGCCTGGGAAGGAATGTCGTCCGTGCAGGTGGGCAGAGGAAGGCGGATGAAAAAGGTGCTGCCACTGCCATGGGTGCTTTCAACACAGATCTCTCCTCCCATGAGATTCAGCAGTTGTCGGCAAATGGCCAACCCCAACCCGGTTCCGCCGTAGCGGCGGGTGGAAGAACCGTCAACCTGTCTGAACGGCTGGAACAGTTTGGCCACCTGTTCCGGGGTCATGCCGATGCCTGTATCGCGTACCGAAAAATCGACAACGAAGATTCCCGGGGGGTCGATCATCCCCTTGCAGGAGATGACCAATCCTCCCTGGAGCGTGAATTTGCAGGCATTGTCGATCAGGTGCGACAAGACCTGTGTCAGGCGCACGGGATCTCCCAACAGAACCGGGGGAAAGTCGGATGCCATCTCCAGAGTCATCTGGAGTCCTTTTGCCTGCACCTTGGCCAGGGTCGAGGTCTGCAAATTCCGGATGATTTTCTCCAGGGAAAACGGGACCTGTACGACAGTCAGCCTGCCGGATTCAATATTGGAAAAATCGAGAATATTATTGACGATCTTGAGCAGATCATGGATGGCATTGCTTATTCTGTCAGTATAATCGATTTGTTGATGATCAAGATTGGTTTTTTTGAGCAGGTGGTTGAAACCGACCACGGCGTTCATGGGGGTGCGGATTTCGTGGCTGACATTGGCCAGAAAATCACTTTTGAGGCGATTGGCCATTTCTGCGGCCAGTTTGGCTTCCTGCATCTCCTGGTTGGCCGTGGTCAACTCCCGGGTGCGTGCCTGCACCAGAGCTTCGAGCTGATCACGATGCCGGACAAGTTGATCCTTCAACCGGGTCATTTCCGTGAAGTCATGTTGCAGGCGGGTTTGCATATGGTTGATGCCTTGGGCCAACAGACCCAGTTCATCCCGGCTTTGGGCCTCGGCGAGGGGTGGGTGATGGAGGTTGGTTCCCAACTCGTGTACCTGCCGGACAAAAATGGCGAGGCGTTGCAGGACCAGATGTCGGAAAGCCGCCGTGAACAACAGACTCAGACACAATACTTCAAGCGTGGCGGTAATCAATATGTCCAGGGCCTGACGGGTCAGGGTCTGGTGCAGGGCATTCTGGTCGGCGGCCAGTTCCAGCCGGCCTAATTCCCGTCGGGCAGGGTTGGCATGCGGTTCGACCAGATGGATGGTGAGAATTTCTCCGCCCATGGAAGCGGTTCCGGCAACAAACTCTCTTCCTGCACTGTCAGGCCCCAGATCCGTGATCAATCTGGCATGGGCAAGGCCCGGAAATGTCACGATACTGTCCAATTGTGCCTTGATGCTGAGCGCATCCTCGTTCCAGACGGCCACTTCGAGCGGTGATTTGAACCCGTTGGCCACCGCCGCCAGGGTGCGTTTCTGGTTGGTCACTTCCCGGCCATGGTCCTGCCACATTTGCAAGCCGGCCAGCAAGGGAATGAAAAACAGGGCAAAGATGATCAACCAGAAGATGAATTTGACGATCAGGGAGCGTCGCAAAACCGGGAATAGAGAAATCTTCATGGTTCTCATGGTGCTTTTTGTTCGGTCAGGCCGTAGCGGGCCAGAATGGCAGCCAGCTCTCCTTTTTGCCGCAGGGTTTCGACACCGGTTGAAAGCGTTTCTGCCCACTTTGCCGAATTCTTGTCGGCGGGAGAAAAGCCGATATACACGCCATTCGGTCGGCCCAGGGTGGCCAGGTCGATTTTGTCCGAAAGATGGAGTTGTTGGATGAGATATTTCAGGACCGCATGACTGTCGATTGCCAGCTCAACCCGGCCAGCCAGCAATTTTTTCAGGTTGGCGAGACCGGCATGGTCGCCGGTATTGGCCTGGATATGTTGTGTGTTGTGGGCATGGCTTTGCAGATAGGCATCAACCTCGCCTTCGTCGTAATGGTAATCCTTGATTGTGGCAATCTTGTACGGGTCGAGAGATTGAGGTCCCTGATAGTGGAAATTCAGACCTTTGTTGAAAGCGAAACCGGTATCCATCCAGGCGACCGGATTTTTGCCATAGATCAGATCAGGGGCTTCCGAGGGCACGGCACCGACGGCACCGGTCACATGTCCCTTGCGGACTTCATGGAGCGTCCGGCTCCAGGGCATGGTCTGGTAGTTGATGGTGTGTCCGAGAGGGGTGAAAACGGCACGGGCAATGTCGATGATCAAGCCGGGTTTGTCCGAGTCTGGATCGCAATTGTAGGGACACCAGGCATCGGCTCGCAGAGTGATGACCTCGGCCTGGACCTGCGGAACGAAGAGGAGGAGGGCCATCAGCAGAACAAGACCGGCGCAACGGGGTGGCTTGGCAATGGGTCGGCAGTATTTTTTCGCGGGTGGCATGAGACTGGGCCTGGGTTTCATGGAGCTATCCTGTAAGGGTGGCATGGGCATGGACCTGGGCTGTATGGGTCTTTCTCACATGGACAACGTGGTTTTGGACATAAGCTCTGTTCCTGTCGGATTTATCCCGGATAGGGGTCATGTTTCCAGGTGTTTTACCAGGGTCTGACGCAACGTGGCGAGGGCGGCGGTTGCATCGGCAAAATCGAAGGCACCGACATGACGGTACACGGCGTCGGCTGAAGAGGAGTACGGCGTCTCCGCCAGGAGTGTCACCAACTCTTCGGCACTGTGTTCGGCATCGGGATCATCCGTCGCCAGGAGTTTGGCGAGCTGGTCCAGTGTTACCTGGATACGCTCCCTTTGCTCTTTGGTCAAATCCGTTGAGCCGGTTTTTGTTGCGGGGTGCCGGACAGTGGGACTTTTGGCAAGAGTTTGAATGCTACCGGTAACAACCTCCAGGGATTGCGATAACTGGTCCAGCAGGGAGTCGAGGGTTGTGGGGTCAGGTGGTGAAACGCCATCATGAACGTGGGTGGTGAGTCGTTCCAAGTCGCCGGATACCTTGGCGAGTTCGAGGGCACCGATGGTGGACGCGGTTCCTTTGAGAGAATGGGCCATGCGGTTGACGGTTTGCCATGCGCCTTGTGCCACGTTTTCCCGGATTGTTGCGGCACTGTTGTGATGCCTGTCGGCAAAATCCAGGAGTATTTTGTGCAACAGGGTCAGGTTGTCACTGACATGGCGCCGGGCGGCATCGAGATCAATACCCGGCAGATGATCCGGAAAAGGTAATGCGGCTGTCATGTCGGGATCTTTCTCAATGGAATCAAATGGTATATCCGTTGTTTCCGGCTGGGGACCCGGTTCGGTCAACCAGCGGGAAAGGACCATGCGCAGGGTTGCCGGGTCGATGGGTTTGGCCACATGGTCATTCATGCCGGCGGCCAGACAGCGCTCCCGGTCGCCGGTCATGGCATGGGCGGTCATGGCGATGATGGGCAATTGCTCCAGACCCAGCTCCCGGCGAACGGTGTCCGTGGTCTGGTAACCATCCATGCCCGGCATCTGAATATCCATCAATACAGCATCGAATCGATGATGTTTCAGACAAGAAATGGCCTCTTCACCGCTGCCGGCCAGTGTGGTTCTGACGCCCATGAGATCAAGCAGGCCGCAGGCGACCTGTTGATTGATGCTGTTGTCTTCGACCAGCAATATTTGTTTTCCTCGCAAGGCCGGGGCGTGACTGGAACCGGCTGGAGGGGAGGTGACCTGGCCAACCTGTTGGCCAACCCGGTGGATATCATGATCGATTTTGTTGGGAGGATCCAGGGCGTGGACCAGGGCATTGAACAGGGTGGAGGGGGTGATCGGTTTTTCCAGGACGGCCACCACCTGTTCCTCGCCCAGGGCGGTTTGTATCGCTTCCACGCCATGGGCGGTCATCATGATCGTGTGGGGATGTGGGGTCGGCAGGCGACACATCTGCCGGAATGTTTCGATACCATCCAGGTCGGGCATCTGCCAGTCCAGCAGGAGCAGACGAATGGGAGGGGCCTGGCCGGTGGCACCGGCGATCAGACGTCTCAGGGCGGCCTTGCCTCCGTCGGCCAACTCCACCTGCACACCAAAATGTGTCAGCATGTCCGCCAGGATGGTACGCACGACGTCGTTGTCGTCCACGACGAGAATATGGACATTTTGCATCGCGACGGGCAGGTGCCGGGGAACGGTTTCCTGACTGCTGATCTGGAGTGGAACCTGGAAATGAAATGTGCTGCCAACACCGGCGACACTTTCGACCAGTATCTGACCGCCCATCAACCCGACCAGTTGCCGACAAATGGCCAGGCCAAGGCCGGTTCCACCATAACGGCGGCTGGACGAACTGTCGGCTTGAATGAACGGTTGAAAGAGTTGCGACATCTGGGATTCCGTCATGCCGATACCCGTGTCACGGACCCTGAAATCGAGACGAAAGTGACCTTCATCCTGGGGGTTGCCCCGAATGGTGATCGTGACGGAACCCTGCTCGGTAAACTTGACGGCATTGGCGGCCAGGTTGAGCAACACCTGCCGCAATCGTAAAGGATCACCGATCAGCACTTGGGGCAGATTTGCCTGTAAATCAAATACCAGTTCCAGTCCTTTTTCCCTGATTCTGGACTGAATGACAGGGGTAATTTCCTGCAAGAGATCGGCAAGAGAGAATGGAATGGATTCCATGGTGAGTCTGCCGGCCTCGATTTTGGAAAAATCGAGAATATCATTGATGATGCCCAGCAGATTACGGGATGAGTGATCGATTTTGAGCAGATAATCGCGCTGAATGGGGGTCAGATCGGTTTGCATGAGCAGATGGCTCAGGCCGATCACGCCATTCATGGGTGTGCGTATCTCATGGCTCATGTTGGCCAGGAAGTTGCTTTTGAGCTGATTGGCATGTTCGGCGATTTCCTTGGCTTTTTTCAGGTCCTGGAGAATTTCCTGCCGTGCGGTGATATCCTGAAAAACGGAAACCGAGCCAACCATTCTGTTGCCTTCCAACAGTGGGACCGAGACAATCGATATGGGAAATCGGGAGCCGTCGCGGCGAATGAATGTTTCGGTTTCCGATTTGAAAATCCTGCCCTGGGCAATGGTGGTCAGAATCGGGCAGGCATGCCGGTCCAGTCGTTTGCCCTCCTGGTCTTCGTAATGAATGATGTCGTGAAATGATTGATCTCTGACTTCGTCGAGCGACCAGCCCAGCAGGCGTTGGGCTTCGGGATTCAGGAATGTGCAGTAACCATGGGCATCGAGGTGATAGACCCCTTCGCCCATGGCATCGGTGATGCTTTGCAGGAAGCGGCGCTGTTCGACCAGCTCCGCTTCCATGGTTTTCTGGAAGGTGATATCGGTACGGATGGCAATGTACTGGTCCGGTTTTCCTGCGGCATCGTGCAGGGGGACGATGGTGGCCGAAACCCAGTACAGAGATCCGTTTTTGGTCCGGTTGCAAATCTCACCATGCCAGACATGGCCACCCTGGATGGTGCGCCACATTTCCTGGTAAAGGGAAGGGGGGTGGATTCCGGAGCTGACGATGCGATGGTTCTGGCCGATCAGTTCGGCACGGGTATAGCCTGATATTTCACAAAATTTGTCATTGGCGTACAGAATGGTTGCCGCCGTATCGGTGATGCTGACGATGGCATGTTGATCGAGGGCAAATTTCTGGAGTTCCAGGTTGCGCTGGGCAGTGGCTCGTTCCGTGACAATGGTGGCCACCAGGTTGGAAAGTTGTTGCAGGCTGTTGGCATCATTGCCCAATTCAGGTTTGCCGTCGCTGCGGAGCAGACGGTTGGCTGTTTCTCGCAGGGAGCCGATGGCCACGCTTTGGGCCGTCGTTTCGTGCCGCAAGCGTTCATTGGCATCGGCCAACTCCCGGGAGCTGAGTTGCAGGCTGCGGGCACGAATGTCGAGATCACGGTCAAATTGTTGGTAGCTCTGTTCGATCCGGTCCAGGAACAGACCGATCCGGGTCAGAAAGCGGATCACCTTTTCCGACATGCCAGGAGTATGCGCGGCCAGTTCATGCAGGGCCTGTTGCAGGCTGTCAAGCTCCGTGGGAGATTCGATACCCAGAACTTTTTTCAGTTGATTTTGTAACAGGGGATGCATCTGGATCAGGTCTCGGTCAGCAGGGTGACAGTCATGGTCTGGTTGTGCAGCTTGCATGTCCGGAAACCTTCCATGGGGCAGATTTCGCCATAGGAATAGAAACCGGCATAGACAAAGCCCGGGCCAACCCGGTTGACGACGGCCATGATTTCATCATCGGTCTGGTCGCCCATGACCAGCTTGCGACCGACACAACTGACCAGAAGAGCCAATCCCTGACCAGTCGATGCTTTTTGGCCAAGTTGCGTCATGCTGGTATCGGCTGCCAGTTGGGCACCGTGAATCAGGGCACGGGTGGTGGCATGCATCAGCCGTAGATAACCGTTTGTTTCGATGGATCCGGCCAGGATCAGACTGCCTGTGGAGGCGTCGATACCCAGAATGGTGCGGATCAATCCCAATGTTGAATGATGTTCGTTCAGGATTTCCAGCGGAAAGAGCAGACCCGATGCCGGGAGGTCCCGGGCATGGTCACCCAGATACCGTCGATAGATATCCAGCGCGGACTCACCATCCAACTCGAAGAGAATATTGCCCTCTGCCCGGGTGATCTTGCGGTAGGGTCCAAACGGTTCCCAGCCGCCGAACGATCCATGACCGAGGCGAATCCGGTTGCCATACAAGCCGACGGCGACGACCTTGCGGTCTGAGATGCCAGATCCCGACAAGACCCAGGTACGTTGGAAGGCACTTCCGTCCCCGGCCAGACCTCCTGAAATGGGAACATCGCTGCCGATCCGGGAAACAACCCCCTCGATCAGATCACTGCCGTTGATCTGCAAACCGATGCCAAACATCAGGACGCCGGCCAGATCATCCCCGGCCAGTGCCTGCCCGAGTGCTTCGCCGGTGTGGCGTGAGGCATCCATGTCGCCGATATCGGCATCCACCACCCGCACGGTTGTATGGTCAAAATGGATCGCTGTCAGCAGGCAACTTCTATCGAGCAGACCATCCCGGAAAATTTCGCCTGCGGTCGAGCATCCAACCAGTTGGGCACGGGGATAGTCTGCTTGCAGGTGCGAAAAAAAATCCGGATTCATAAAAAATTGCCTGTCACAAAACACCAGAACCAGATTTGCCTTTCCCGCTGCGTCGTCAAGCCTGTTGCACGTGGTTTCGGTGGTGGATTGGACAGCATGTTGCCATATTTGCATTTTGATCATCCCTCATACCTGGTCGGAAACCTTGCCATGCATCCCATGATCGGGCAACATGTTTTAATCTTCTTCACTATAGAGAGATCAATTAATTAAGGGAAGACCCTCATCCCAAGGCATTTCAGTAGAATCCACGAAAATGATCCTTTTGCCAAGGTGGACAATACAGGCACTTTTGCAAGATCGGACGGTACCAGATTTTTGAAAAAACTTGAATTAATCGAGTTGTTTGATTATTCTGACCGTATCATTGGAGATTTGTTGAGGTTACTTTATCTACCGGGTTGGGGGGTTGCCAATGGCTGTTCTGGATATGAAAGTCGGCTCGAAGTTGGGTATGGCATTTGGCTTGA
>JADGCO010000086.1 GCA_015228935.1 Magnetococcales bacterium
GCAGAGCCCCTTCCCCCTGGACCCCCATCCCAGTTTTTCAAACGTTTTGAATGGGGAGGCTGAATGGTTACCCTGAATATTTGTCGGCGCACATTCCCGACCACGCCTGCCAAAATTTATCCTGCTTGAATTTCTGTCGGCACGCACTCCCGACCACTCCTGCCAATCCCGGGAAGAGTGTGTTATAAGGGAATTTCGTCTTGCTTGAACCAGAAAGGATTCGACTCCATGTTTGGTGCCATTGTCCGAAAGATTTTCGGATCCAGAAACGACCGCTATCTCAAGAGCTTGCGCCCCCTGGTGGACCGGATCAACGCCTTGGAACCGGATTTTGCCAAACTGGATGAACCGGGACTGCGCGGCAAGACTGCCGAATTCAGGCAGCGTCTGGAACAGGGAGAGGCGCTGGATGATTTATTGCCCGAGGCCTTTGCAGCGGTTCGGGAAGCCAGCCGGCGCACCACGGGCATGCGACATTTTGATACACAGTTGATCGGCGGCATTGTCTTGCATCAGGGACGCATCACCGAAATGAAAACCGGCGAAGGCAAGACCCTGGTGGCCACCCTGCCGCTCTATCTCAATGCCCTGACCGGTCGAGGGGCACATCTGGTCACGGTCAACGACTATCTGGCCCGGCGCGATGCCGAGTGGATGGGGATGATCTACAATCAATTGAATCTGAACGTGGGGATCATCGTCCACGGCCTGGATGACGATGAACGCCGCCAGGCCTATCAGGCCGATATCACCTATGGAACCAACAACGAGTTCGGCTTCGACTATCTGCGCGACAACATGAAATTCACCCTGGGCGAAATTGTCCAGAGAACGCCCAATTTTGCCATCGTCGATGAGGTGGACTCCATTCTGATCGATGAAGCCCGCACCCCGCTGATCATTTCCGGCCCCACCGAAGACAATACCGACAAATATTATCGGGTGGATCGCCTGATACCCGATCTGCTCAAAGAGACCCACTACACGGTGGACGAAAAGGCCCGGACCGTCACCTTTACCGAGGAGGGCAATGAAACCATCGAAAACCTCCTCCGCAAACACGGCATCCTCAAGGAGGGCAACCTCTACGATCTGGCCAATGTCGAAAGTGTCCACCACGTCAACCAAGCCTTGCGTGCCCACGCCCTGTTTGAAAAAGACCGGGACTACATCGTCAAGGATGACGAGGTGGTGATCATCGACGAATTCACCGGACGCATGATGCCGGGTCGGCGGTATTCGGATGGTCTGCATCAGGCCCTGGAGGCCAAGGAACAGGTGGTGATCCAAAACGAATCCCAGACCCTGGCTTCCATTACATTCCAGAATCTGTTCCGCATGTACCCCAAGCTGGCCGGCATGACCGGAACGGCAGATACCGAAGCCACCGAATTCCAGGCCATCTACAACCTGGAAGTGGTCGTGATTCCCACCAACAAACCCATGATCCGGATCGATCACGACGATGTGGTGTTCCGTACCCTGGAAGAAAAATATCAGGCCATACTGGAGGAGATTCAGGATTGCCATCAGCGCGGGCAGCCGGTCCTGGTGGGAACCATCTCCATCGAAAAGTCCGAGGAACTCTCCCGGCGCCTGAAAAAAACCAAGATTCCGCACAATGTGCTGAACGCCAAATTTCACGCCCAGGAAGCGGAAATCGTGGCCCAGGCCGGGCGCAAAAACATGGTGACCATTGCCACCAACATGGCCGGACGCGGCACGGACATTCAGTTGGGAGGCAATCCGGAGATGCGCATTCGCAAGGAAGTGCCGGCAGACCTTGCCCCGGAAGAGCGTGCCCAACGGGAAACAGCCATCCGCAGCGAATGCGAACAGGAAAAAGCCGCCGTGATCGCGGCAGGCGGCCTGCACATTCTGGCCACGGAGCGCCACGAATCCCGCCGTATCGACAATCAGTTGCGCGGACGGTCCGGACGCCAGGGGGACCCCGGTTCCAGCCGCTTCTATCTCTCCCTGCAAGATGATCTCATGCGCATTTTCGGCTCCGAGCGCATGGATGCCATGCTCGTCAAGCTGGGGTTGCAGGAGGGGGAGGCGATCATCCACCCCTGGATCAACAAGGCCATCGAGTCGGCCCAGAAAAAGGTCGAAGGGCGCAATTTCGACATTCGGAAAAATCTCCTGCGCTTTGACGATGTGATGAATGAACAGCGCAAGGTGATCTACGAACAGCGGCGCGAATTGATGGAAGCCAATGAAATTTTTGAGTATATTGGCGAGATTCGCGCCGAGTTGCTCGACACCCTGCTGGAACAGCACATTCCCGAAGCGGTTTACGCCGACCAGTGGAAGGCACGGGAATTTGCCGATGCCATCCTGCACCAGTTCGGGGTTCAGGTCCCCGCCGAAGCCTGGAAAGAAGAGGAAAATGTCACCGCCCAGGTGGTCCGGGAACGAACCCTGGAAGCCATCCAGGCCTACAATCAGGAACGGGAAAACCGCATCGGTTCCGACCTGCTGCGTTATCTGGAAAAATCCGTCCTGTTGCAGATCCTTGACTATCTATGGAAAGAGCATCTGCTGAACATGGATCACCTGAAGGAAGGGATCCATCTGCGCGGCTATGCCCAGAAAGATCCCTTGAATGAATATAAACGGGAGGCCTTCGAGCTGTTTGACGGTTTGATGGAACGGATTCGTTCTGAAACCGTGGAAGTGCTGTCCCGGGTCGAGGTACAAAAACCGGAAGAGGTGCAACGCCGCGAAGAGGAACTGGCGGCGGCACGGGACCGCCTGCTCACGCTGCAAGCCCAGGCCGCAGCCGAAGATCAGACCGATAATGAAGAGGAAAAACTGCCTTATCGACGCTCCGAAGAAAAGGTGGGACGCAACTCTCTCTGTCCTTGCGGCAGTGGCCGCAAATTCAAACATTGCTGCGGCAGCCTGTAACGATACCCGGTACGGCAGGATCATGGCGTCATGAATCACATGCACAAACTCCTGAATCTGAAAATTCGTGATCGGATCATCCTGGCCTTTCTGGTACCGTTCCTGGTCCTGCTGCTGATGGACATCTGGGTCCTGGTCACGGACCGCAACGTCGCGGAACGAGCTGAAAAAGTGCAAAAACAGGGAATCGAACTCTCCCTGTTGGCCACGGAGATGAAACTGGATGTCGTCGAGATTCAACAGTGGCTCTCGGACATTTCCGCAACCCGGGGCCGGGATGGCCAGGACAAGGGATTCGACCAGGCACAAACCCAGGCAGCCGAATTCCGGAAACACCTGGAACAATTTCGCAAACAATTCCAGCAAGACAACAATCAAAAAGAATTGGACGCCCTGCGCAACATCCTGGCCCGTTTTGATGCCTGGTATGCCATGGGACAGCAGATGGCACGGGGATATGTCGATGGAGGACCCGCAGTCGGCAACCGGCTCATGGAAGGTTTTGACCGGGAGACCGATGCCCTGGTCCAAGTGCTGGAACCGTTTGTCACGCAGCAGACCGCACTCAGCCGACAGGAGTTGATCGCCATTGTGGACGAAATGGCCACCCTGGGAAATGGCATCCTGGGTTTGTTGTTCCTGACGGTGGTGTTGATGGCCGTTGCCGGATGGTTTTTGAGCCGCTCCCTGGTGGGAGGCGTCGAACGCATCGGCAGTGCCGTCTCCGCGCTGGCCGATGGGGAGTTGACCACACGGGTCAAGGTGACCGATGCCCGGGATGAAGTCAGCGGCATTGGCCGCCAGGTCAACCAGATGGCCGAAAACAACGAGCGCCTGCTGACCCTCATTCAACTGCATTCGGGCAGTATTGTCGCCTGTGCCACAGAGCTGGTTCGGATCCGGGAAATGGTGGAGGCCGATGCCCACAATTCGCAGGCCACGGTGACCCAGGCCAGCACGGAAAACCAGAATCTGGCCGGAGAGATTGCCCAGGTTGACACGTTGATCCACCAGGCCACAGGCAATGTACAAGCCATTTCTGCGGCCATCGACAAGGTTGCCGGGGATGTCACCACCATTGCCAGCGGGGCCGAGCAGGCCAGCAGCAACATCACGACCATGGCGTCAGCCGCAGAACAGATCACGGCCAACATTGGCGGTGTCAACAAAAATCTGGAATATGTCGATCAATCGGTCCAATCCGTGGCTGCGTCGGTTCAGCAGATGACCCTGGCCCTGGAGGAGGTTCGTCTGCGTTGTCAGGCGGCCAGTTCCGAATCGGATCAGGCCAACAGCAATGCCCAGTCCACCCGCGAAGTGATGAAAAAGTTGGCGGCATCGGCCCAGGCAATCGGCAATGTCGTGGAAATCATCAACGATATTGCCGGACAGACCAACATGTTGGCGTTGAACGCCTCAATCGAGGCCGCCGGAGCCGGCGAGGCCGGCAAGGGATTTGCCGTGGTGGCCAATGAAGTCAAGGAGCTGGCCCGGCAAACCGGTGAAGCCACCCGGATGATTTCGGACAAGACTTCGGAAATCCGCGATATTACGGATGAAGTGTCCCAGGCCACCCAGGACATTGTGGCCAGCGTTGGCCGGATCAACCAGGCCAACCGGGACATCACCTTTTCCGTGGATGAACAGACCAAGACCATCCAGACCATTGGCCAGGCCATTCAGGCCGTGGCGGATGGAGCCGGCGAAGTGACCCGCAACACCCATGAACTCAACCTGGCGGCCCAGGATGTTTCCCGGGCGGCGGCTGAGGCCGCCCTGGGTACCCGGGAAATTGCCCACTCCGCCACCGTGGTGGCGAGTTCAGCCCAGCAGGTTGCCGAAGAGAGTTCCCAGGCGTATGCCCTGGCGAACCATGTCCTGGAAGCCGTGCAGCGAACCGGACAATCCTCCGGCATCGTCCAGGAAAAAATGGTGGCCGCCAGCGAAACCTCCAATCTGATGCTCGCATCTGCACGCCATTTTCAACGCATGGGGCAGGTGTTGCAGGACATGAGCAGTTCGCTTCTGGCCACCCAGATGGAGCTGGTCATGCGTCCGCCGCTTTTCAACATGCGCCAGGTCAAATGGACCATTCTGGTCCTGCAAAGCCAATTGGAACATGTTCTCTCTGGTCGCCTGCACCTGGAGCCAACAGAAATATCCTCGGCGGAAGCCACGGATTTTGGCCTCTGGCTCCAGAAAGAGGCCCATAAACAATCCCATGGCACATCACTCCCAGCCACAGCCCAAGAGATCCATCAACAGCTCTACACGGCGGCCCAGGATGTTGTCACCTGCCAGATCATGCAAAATGATTCGGCAGCAGCCGCAACCCGCCATGAAGAATTTCTGGCATTACGGCAACGTCTGTTCAACCTGCTGGATCGCATCTATCTGGGTGAAACAGAGGAGCGTGCCAGCAAGCCGTTTTTCACTTGGCATGCAGGTCTGGATACCGGCATCGAGGTTGTCGATGTGCAGCACCGGCAACTGGCCAATATCATGAACACTTTGCACCAGGCCGTCAGGGATGGCCAGGCAAGCCAGAGTATTGGTCAAACCCTCCAGGAACTGATCTCCTATACGCGCACCCACTTCGACATGGAAGAAGGGTTGCTGCGACAACATGGCTATCCGGAACTGACCGCCCATCAGAACAAACATGCCGCCCTGTTGAACTCCGTCCAGCAACTTGCGGATGGTTTTCAAAAAGGGGACTTTGCCGTGGCCATTGATCTCTTGATTCTGGCCAAGGATTGGTTGATCAGGCACATTGCCCAGGTTGACAAGCGCTATGTCCCCCATCTGCAATCCAGGAGTCATCGTTGATCATTGTCCTGAACCCGTTGCCTGCCAATTGAACCGTGACTGCTGCGACCAGACTCTCTCTTTTGTTCATGCGTTTCTTTTTTCGCGGGAATGAATCTGTTTTTCGGATACCATGGCCGCATCGGACGTCGTGGATGTTGCTTCCTGGAGTGCAAGGCTGTACAAAGAATCAACTGAAGAGCATGGAGATGCAGATGTGCGCTGATCCATCTTCCCTGGGAACTGGAATCATGTCTTGGAAAACCCTGCATGGGCCGGAATGGTGGTTGCGACTGGTAAGCCTCTTCCTGGTGGGAGGACTTTTGGCAGCTTGCGGAGTGATCGCCTCCCGCACACCGCCGCAGCCCGCACGGGAAACACCACCACCCCCGGTTCGTCAACAAAATACTGCCGCCAATCCGGTTGCACCACCGCCGATTGTGCAACCACCACCACGCATCCAACAAGAAGAATTGCCACCACCCGCCACACCCGGTGCCAACTTCAAAGACCTGATTGCCTGGCAGGCACAGTTGGAAAAATATTTTCAAGGCAACCCTGACGGGACAACCAGCGAAGAATCCATCACGCTGAAGCGGCATCTCTCCGCAACCACTCTGGATCCGGATCGGGAGCGTATTCTTTTGCACACAGCCGGTCTGTTTGACCGGAATCGTCTTTTGCAATTACTGCAACAGCAGCAACCCGGTTCTGTTCTGACCCCTGCCTTGCAGGTGGCATTGGGGGATCGATATCTGGCCATGGGCGAAGCCGGAACGGCCCGCTCCCTTTGGCAACAAACAACCTCGGCCCGCAATGCCATGTTGACCGTCACGGAAGCCCAGCGTCGTCTCCAACCCCTGTCAACCGAATCTCCCTTCCGTGTGGGTTTGCTGTTGCCCTTGAGTGGTCGTCATGCGGTGTTGGGGGAGCATCTTCTGCACTCTGCCCAACAGGCGCTGGCGGATTTTCCGGATGTCGCCCTGGAACTGCTGGTCGAAGATACAGCCGGTGTGGTCGAACAGGCCTTGGCCGGCTTCGAGCGTCTGGCAACACAGGGGGTGCGGATTGTCATCGGACCGGTATTCCTGGCTCCGGCCAAGGCGGTGGCCGAAGCCGCCCGCCTGAAGGGCATTCCCCTCATGCCCCTGAACCCCCACAAAGATATTCTGCAAATCGGCAACACCTCCCAGCACAAATCCACCGGAGAACCGGTGCGCAACAGCCCCTATCCGGATGTTCTGCTCAATGCCTTCCTGCCCGAACAACAGGCCGAAGCCATCGCCCGTTATGCCATGGCCGAAAAAGGGCTGCGTCGCTTTGCCATCCTGGCCCCCCAGACATCCTATGGAGAGATGACCAGCCAGGCCTTTACCCAGGAGGTGCTGCGCCAGGGGGGAGAGGTGGTCCGGGTTGCCAACTTTCCGGATGACAGCAAGGATTTCACCCAGTCGATCAAAATGTTATCCCAAATGGAAACACGGGGTAATTTCGAGGGCATGTTCATTCCAGCCCGGGCAGATCAGGTGCGTTTGATCGCCCCGCAGGCAGCCAACAGCAATATCGGCGTTTCCCGGGTCACTTATCTGGGTACGGCCATGTGGAACAATTCCGATCTGCTGCTTTCGGAAGGAACGGATTATTTGCAGGGATCTTTTTTTTGTGACACCGATCCTCTTCTTCGGCAACAGTTTGAAACCCGGTATCAGCAAATCTGGGGAAACCGCCCCCCCGCGCTGGCGCAACTGGTCTATGACAGCATTGCCATTCTGGCGCAGGCACAACGGGATCAGCGGTTGGGTGGTCCCAATTGGCGGCAGATTCTGGTCCGTCAGGAAGGGTTCTACAGCAGTTCGGGGCGGGTCCGCTTCCTGAAAAACGGTTTGAGCCAGAGGGAGTATCACTTTTTCCAGGTGACTCCGCAGGGCATTCAATCCTTGACCCCCCCTGCGACACCCATGCCTGACCTGATGGTTCCCGATTCCGGGTCCATGCCCACTCCGGGCACGGAGGTTTCCGCACCCGCTTCCGTGCCTGGCCCGGGTGGACCGCTTTCCGGTCCCGAATCCATGCCGCAACCTGGTACAAGCGGATCGGCCTTCGAATCCAGACCTGTGCCAGCTCCCCGGGTACCCGGCTTCGCACCCGGATCTGAACCCGCTTCCGACACGCCAAATCCTGTGCCGGATTCCGGACCCGGATCTGTGCCGGCCTCCCCCATGCCCGATCCGGTGCCGGGTATTGAACCCGGGTCTGCGCCAACCTCTCCGGTGTCGGATTTTGAACCCGGATCCGTGGCGCCTCTCGATGGATCCGGCTCTCAATTCAAACCGGTGTCACCACACGATTTGCCCGATTTTGAACCCGGGTTTGTGTCACCCCCCCAGGTGCCCAATCCCATGCCTGGTTCGGGCCCATCCCCTGACGCGACGAATGCTGCGACCAAACCCATCATGCTGCCGGCTGCCCGACCCGGTACAGGCCAGCCTTCCCGCCCGGTGACATACCCGCAGCAGACCCATCCCGGAACCTATCCTGCCGGTCCGGAAACAGCCCGCTCGCCTGCCGTTTATCCTGGCAGAACGGGATCCGGCTCCGCATCGCAGCAGACTTATCCTGTCACACCCGGGGCCTATCCTGCTGTCACACCCGGGACCTATCCCGCTGTCACACCCGGGGCCTATCCTGCTGTCACTCCTGGAGCCTACCCCTATCCTGCCGGTCCGGGAACAACCCGCCCACCCGCCGCTTATCCGGGCAGAACGGGATCCGGCTCCGCTCCACAGCAGAGTTATCCTGCCGCTCCAGGTGCCTATCCCAGCGGTCCGGAAACACCCCGCCCGCCTGCCACCTATCCCAGAACAGGCTCAGGTCCTTCACCGCAACAGACCTACCCTGCCACACCTGGGGCCTATCCTGCCGCTCCGGGAACCTATCCCACCGGTCTGGAAACACCCCGCCCGCCTGCCACCTATCCCAGAACAGGCTCAGGTCCTTCACCGCAACAGACCTACCCTGCCACTCCCGGAGCCTATCCTGCTGTTCCTGGTGGGACCTCCTCTGCCGGTCCGGAAACGATCCGCCCGCCCTCTGGTGGCACCTATCCCGGAACCAGGCCCGGTTCCTTGTCACAGCGGACCTATCCCGGATCTGGCGGGGCAATTCAACCGCCGGCAGGCATTCCCTCCTATCCGGGTGCCCCCTATCCCGGCCCGGGAACCAGCAAGGCACCGCAACAGCCCTACTTTGGACCAGGGTCTGCTGCACCTCCGCCACCTGCCCCGCCATATTCCGATCCGGAATAGAATCCGGAACACCGGGAAACGAACCGGTTCCGAATTCCGATCCGGACACAGAACCCGGAATACCGGATAACCAACCTGGTTCCGAACCTGGAGGTTGGTGCTTTCTGGAGGTTGGTGCCTTATTGTTCTGCCGCTGCCTCGGCAGGCTTTGGTTCATCTGGAAGAAGGTTGGTCAGAATCCACTTGTAACGTGCCTGGGCAACCCGACCGGCTTTTTCGATGGCATCGGCATCCTTGGTCAAATCCCAGCCCTCCTTGCCCAGGGTGCGGAGTGACATGAGTTTGCCTTTTTTCTTGATGATGGCCAGGGCGGTCATTTTTTTGGCCATGGAGTTGGCGGGGAGGCGTTTGTACCCTCTGAGCAGTTCATCATCATTATCGAGCTTGATCAGCCCCAGGGCCAGGATTTGACCAGCCATGCTGTCCGCCTTGATGTACCGGGCCGCCTCGACGACCTCGCGATTGCGATTGGAAAAATCCACGCAACGATGCACCAGTTGGGCAATGATGATTTCCGCCGCTTCGCATTTGTCCGGCAAATATTTTTCCAGGATGGAGATCAGGGCCGGGACTTCGATCATTTTGCACAGAGTTGCGGCCACGAGCGTGGACGACTTGGGATTGTCCTTGCAGGCCGTCAAGCCGCGCACCAGGGGTTCAGCCTGAATCCCTTTGCGATTGACCAGACCGGTAGCCAGAATGACCGACCCCGGGGACAGAGGATCAATCAACTTCATGGCATCCAGGACCTGATCGACAGACCCTTTGCCGATCACTTCCATGGTCCAGATGACTTCCGCCTCATCCTGATTTTTCGGGGCACCGGCAATGGCACGCAAAATGTGGTTGACCGTTCCCTGTTCGGCAATGCCCTGGGCCAGGAGGCGCATGGCGCTCGGGCTGGCGGTGGAAAATTTCAGGGAGTCCACCAGGGGATTGATTCCCTTGAAAGAAACAATTTTCTGCACCAATGGATCAATCAGATCCACCTGTTTATGAACTTTGCTCAAGGCATCCACAAGATGCATGGCCTTGGTTTCACCATTGTTCAGGATGGCACTGATCAAAGCCTTGACCTTGATGGCATCTCCCAATACATGCGGCAGGGCTTCCACCATTTTGGCAATCTGCCCGGAACGAGCCAACTCCTCGACATCAATTTTATTGGCCTTGGAGCTGGCTGTAGGACGCTCCATCTTTTTTTTGCCTTTTGGAGCGTTTTCGTCACCATCGGATGACTCCCTGGCAGGGACAAATCTGTTGTCCAGATTTTCCAGGGCTTTGGCAGCATCTTCTCCCAGGGTGTCCTTGAGAGTGGCACGAATCTTGGCCAATTGATCAGCGGAATAGCGGTCCCGTTGTGACATGTTTTCTGGATCCCCTTGGCTTGCGAGGTTTGGTAAAAATTCCCGACCTTATATCCAACCGGTAAATGTGTTACATTTTATCATGCATGAGTCGCACGTTCATATGCTTTTTTGCACCATATTTTCATGAGAGGTACGGTTTTGGCAATTTTGCCTGCCACCACGCCAACGAAAGGGACAAGGATCATGACTGCCACCACACCCCAGGCCCTGGTTTTGCAGGAAGATTTGGATGAAGAGCGTCAGCGACGCTACCTCGCCAGTCGCTATCTGGCTGTCGATACCGAAACCCAGGGGTTGCGCATTCAAAGGGACCGGCTCTGCCTGGTCCAGATGTGCAATGAAGAGGGTCTGGTCACTTTGGTACAGACACGCCACTACCAGGCACCGCGCCTGAAAGCCGTACTGGAAGCCGCCCAGGTGGAAAAAATTTTTCACTTTGCCCGTTTTGACCTGGCCATGCTGCACCATTGGCTGGGTATTGCCGTGCGTCCCGTATTCTGCACCAAGATTGCTTCGCGGCTGATTCGAACCTACACGGGAGCGCATGGTTTGAAGGATCTGGTGGCGGAGTTTTTGGACATTCGTCTGGACAAGCAACAACAATCTTCGGATTGGGCTGCCGCCACCCTGTCACCCCAGCAACAGGCTTATGCCGCGGCGGATGTCATCCATCTTGTGGCGATCCGGGAAAAACTGGAAACCATGTTGCGGCGGGAAAACCGTCTGGATCTCGCCCTGGCCTGCATGCAATTTCTTCCCACCCGCGCCGCCCTGGACATGGGCGGCTGGGAGGATGAAGACATTTTTTCGCACTCCTGAAGCCAGGATATGAAACTGCCGGGAACCACAGCCCTGATCACCGGTGCCGGCCAACGCCTGGGAGCCGCCTGTGCCCGGGCACTGGCCGGGGCCGGCGTGACGGTCATGATTCATCATGATCGGTCGAAACAGGCCGCCCTGGGGGTCTGCGATCAGATTCACCAAGCCGGCGGTCAGGCATTTTTGCTCGCCGCCGACCTGGCCGACCCGGAACAGGCCGCAGCCCTGGTGCCACGTTCCGTGGCGGTCATGGGCCGGGTGGATATCCTGATCAACAATGCCGCCATTTTTGCAGCAGGAGGCCTGCGCGATACGGATCTGACCCAATGGCAGCGCCATCTGGGAATCAATTTGACAGCCCCTTTCCTGTTGTTGCAGGCCTTTGCCCGGCAGCCGCATTGGTCCCACCCGGTCGATCCGGGTGTCCGGGGCAAGGTGATCAACATCCTGGACCAGCGTATCCGCCATCCACGTCCCGGTCACCTTGCCTACACCACCGCCAAAAGCGCCTTGTGGAGTGTGACCCAAATGGCCGCCAGGGAACTTGCACCAACGATCCAGGTCAATGCCATCGCGCCGGGTCCGATTCTTGCCGCACCGGAAGCAACCCCGGAGCAGTTTCAACGTATTGCCGCCGCCACCCCCGCCGGACGTCCGGGCACTCTGGCAGAAATCACCACGACGGTTCTTTTTTTGTTGCAACATGATTATATTACTGGTGATATGGTCAGCGTGGATGGAGGCGAACATCTGCTGTAAATTTTCATCAATTTGTTTGCATTGGGTGGGCGCAACATGGAACGAAAACAATTCGATCAGATTGCCATCCGTGATTTGCATCTGCGATGCATCATCGGCATCGAGGAGTGGGAACGACACACCCTCCAGGACATTCTCATCCATGTCACGCTTTTTGCCGATCTCTCCCGGGCAGGACACAGTGACCGCATTGCCGACACGATCAACTATAAAACCCTGACCAAACGGATCATCAGTTGGACAGAGAGTTCCTCATTTTCCCTGGTCGAGGCCCTGGCCGAAAGCCTGGCCAACATCTGCCTGGAAGAGTCCCTGGTCCAGAAGGTCCAGATCGAAGTGGAAAAACCCGGTGCCCTGCGCTTTGCCCGCACTGTCGGCGTCTGCATCCAACGCCAGAAACATGCCTGATCACCTGGTCCCCGGCTTGTTTCCCGAACCGTAACCACTTAGCATAACCTGGTCCCCAGCCCTGTTTCCCGAACAGTAACCATTCAGCACCCTTTCAAGAAAAGCCTGGATATGAAAACCTTTATCAGGGCTTCGCCCCGAACCCCACCAGGACTCCGTCCTGGACCTGTCCGGTCGCCAGCCCCCTGGACCCCGGTTCGTTGCCGGGTGATGGACTGCCGGGTGATGGACAGTGACCCCGAACAATCCATGTCGGATCAGGCGTCATGAACCGGACCACCCTGGGTCCTGCGTTGGTTGCGTTCGGTGCCAATCTGGACCCCCTGCCCAATCTGATCCATGGTCTGCGGCGTTGCCAGCAGGAACTGGGCGTGCGGGCACTCTCCACGGTCTATCGGACCAAACCGGTGGGTCTGGTCGAACAACCGGATTTTCTCAATGGAGCCATCCTGCTCGAACGCAGCCTGGATCCCTGGTTGCTGCGAAAATTATTGCGAAAAATTGAATCCGAATGTTCACGCAGGCGTGACCCCCATGCACCGAATGGTCCGCGTACCCTGGATCTGGACATTGCCCTGCTGGGCGAGGTCGTCCTGGAGCATGAACACCTCGTCATCCCGGATCCGAATATTTTGCAGTGGCCGTTTCTGGCCTTGCCGCTGGCCGAGTTGATGCCCAACCTGATCCACCCCCGGATTGGAAAGTCGTTGGCCGCCATCGCCGCCGATTTTGGACCAACCCCGCCAAACATGCAGATCGACCAGGAAGCAACCAACACCCTGCAACGCCTTATTTTTCCTGAAAAGCTGTCCTGAAACATGGCAGTATTTTTTGTATCTATTCAGAACCCTTGCAAAAAAAAGACTTGATATGAAAGGCTTTGTTGGGGCTTTGCCCCAAACCCCGCCAGGGGGAAGGGCAGAGCCGCTTCCCCCTGGACCCCCATCCCAGTTTTTCAAACGTTTTGAATGGGGAGGCTGAATAGTTACTTTTTTTTATATTTTCTTTTGAAAAATGACATCTCCTTCCCGCATGGCATCCATGGCGTCATCCCCACCCATGCTGCTAAACTGAGATGTGAGCAGGGAAATCCAAACATGAATGAATCACGACACACATGCAGACAATCGACAAAAGCTTCCTGTTTGTCAAAATACATGACTCTTCCCGATGGCCGGATCCGCAGGTGGAAATTCGCCAGATTCCGGTCATTCAGGAGTTTTTTCAAAATTTTCACACACAGGTAACCTGCCAGCATGGCCAGGTTCAGCGCTGGATCCGCAAGAGTGCCATGGCTGTTTTCGATCAGGTCATGCCAGCGGTCCAGGCAGCCATCGCCATCCAAGAAGAGATTGAAAAACAACGCTTATCCGGGAAACATCGTCTGTATTGCAAGATAGGCATCGCCACAGGTTCTGCCCATGCCTGCACCATGCCCGATGGTTCTCTGGAATTTTTGGGAGCCACCCCGGAACAGTCTGCCCGACTGGCTGAACAGGCTCATGGCAACGCCATCCTTCTGGATACGGTCACCTGTCAGCAACTGAAGGCAAACCATGAACGCCACCCCCAGGCCTGGGTCGGATCCCATGCCGGTCGGCACCAGAATCGCGATTTCGACGCCTATTTTCACCGCATATCGCCTCTGGCCTTTTCTCCCTATCCCCACCCGGATATCTACGCCCTTTTCTGGCAAGCCCATGACCCCGAATATGTGACCTCGCTCCCGGTCGCACCCCAGGCATCCCAGACACGACTCACCGTTGCCCCGGGACGTTCGCATGGCCAAACGGTCGTCAGCCCCGGTCACCAACCCGGCACACATGATCGCCTCCATCATGTCCCGGAAATCATGACCACCCCTCCTGCTCCCGGGATCCGCCATTTCGGCAAGGTGACGGCCTTCAAAAAAGAACGCGGTTTCGGTTTCATCCAGTTTTATACGGAACAGAGTCAATATGCGGAAATATATGTTCATATGACATATGTTATTTCACAGGTTCCCCTCAAGGAACATGACCATGTCCAGTTTGCCATTCAACCCGGCAAGGGAGGACGCCCCCAGGCCTGTTCAGTATTGGTGATGGGAAGCCGCATGCGGGGCGAGGTCGAATCCCTGCAAGCGGACGGCAGCGGCCACCTCACCATCCGGGATCACGACAACAATCTCATCCGGTTTTATCTTCTGCCCGGTCAGCCCGGCCAGGCCGGAAAAACGGCCATCGCGGTTGGAGACAATGTTGAATTTACTGTCGGTTCCGGATCGGAAGCGGAAGGATTGACCGCCACGGAAGTCACCCTCCCCGATGCCCAGACCCCGGTCGATTCGACCAGCATCGGCGAGGAACTCAACGTCGGAGAGACCGAACAAGCCATTGTCACCACCTATTTTGCCGACAAGGGGTACGGCTTTGCCAAATGCCGGCGCAACAACATCTACCTCCATGTTTCGGAACTGCTCAATCCCGATGAAATCCTGCAACAGGGAGAGATGATCCGCTTTTACGTCTCTCCAGGCCGGGACGGAACCTATCGTGCCCAGGAAATCCGCAAAATTTCCCGCCCCGATCCGACCTCCGAAACCTGATTTTCCTGGTCAATTTTTTCCGGATCGTATTAAACTCGGACAGTGCCTCACAAACTCCGGGATAAGGGAATGTCACCATGCCGGTCGCTGATCTGGATCTTGAAAAATTCGCCAAAGTTTTGCAACTGACAGACTCCGCACACGAAGGCGAAGCCCTGAACTCCATCAGGCTGGCCAATCAAATGTTGAAAAAGGCCGAGATCACCTTTCTGGACATTGTCCAGCAGCGGGAAGCCGACACCTCCGTGACCGACATGCGCACCGAATATTTGCGCCGCATGCATCAGTTGACCCAGAAGCATCAGGCAGAAATGGAAACCCTGAGAGAGGAACATCGCAAAGAGGTCGATTATTTGAACCGGCGCGTTGTCTGGTGGCGGGAAAAAGCTGTACGCCTGAATGATCAGTCCCATCAGGAAGAGATTGTCAAGCTGAACCGCAAAATCGACTGGTGGCACCACAAATATCAACACCTGCTGGAACGGGCCGAACAGGAAAAAGCCGAGCTGGCCGCCACCATGACCAAGCGGATCAATTACTGGAAAAGCAAGGCCAACGGCTCCCTGCTGGGATTTCAATCCAAAAATCCGGCGGCCTGATTTGCCACAAGAGTTCAATCAGCTTCTACCGTCAACCATCCCTGGTTACAAGGTGGAACAATCATATAAATATGAATATCGCCAAACATATCGATTACTGGCGCACAGGATCCAATGAAGATTGGGAAATGGCCGAGATTGCCCTGGAAAAAGGCAAAATTCGCCACGGACTGTTTTTCCTCCATTTGGCCATGGAAAAGCTCGTCAAGGCACATGTAACAAAAAAGACTGAAAAAACACCTATGAAAATCCATAATTTACTTTTTCTCGCACAACAGACTGATCTTTCTATCAATCACGAAATGGGAAAATCGCTTACTGTATTGAACAGCTATTGTCTTGAAGGCCGCTACGCCGATGAAACAGGTCCACCTCCGTCACTACAGGAAGCAAAAATAATTTTCCAACAGGTCCAGGAGATACGGACATGGATGCTCAATCAATTATAGAAACAGTACAAAATTATATTCGAGTCTTGCGAAATGATGGTATTCCGGTAAACTTTGCCGTTCTCTATGGATCTTACGCACGGGGTGATGCCACCGAATGGAGCGATATTGACGTAATGGTTGTTTCCCCCCTCTTCGATCCTCCCAAACTCCGTAAAAATATCGACCGTATCTGGCATGCCACCTTGCAAACAGATTATCGCATTGAACCCATAGGGGTAGGTATCAGGCAATGGGAAGAAGACGACGGTATTCCACTGCTTGAAATTGTTCGGCGTGAAGGGCAAATCATCATTTGAAACGCTCCCAATCCTGGCAGACCACTCGGACTCCCAATTTAAATGGGTGGTTGTGTCGCGCCGCCCCGGGCAGGAGCTGCCTGTCTTGGTTCTGGAATCGGTACCATGTATCGCTCTGTGTTGTATCGCCATGCCCCGCTGCCCATGCAGGAAATCCTGCTCGCCCTGCGTGCCCGGGTGCGACGTGCCTTGCGGGAGGGGGGGCTTTTTCGCAT
The DNA here is from genome assembly GCA_015228935.1 of Magnetococcales bacterium. Classification (NCBI taxonomy): domain Bacteria; kingdom Pseudomonadati; phylum Pseudomonadota; class Magnetococcia; order Magnetococcales; species Magnetococcales bacterium. The sequence goes on from JADGCO010000086.1 coordinate 16,532, forward strand.
GGCCATGGAAGAGGTCAATGCCACCCAGTGGTTGAATACCGAAGCCCTTGAAACCCTTCAAGTGCAACGACTGCGTGCCCTGGCCTGTCACGCCCGGAGACACATTCCCCATTACCGCGACTCCTGGGCCAAAGCCGGCATCGATCCGGCATCCTTCCAATCCCTGGCAGAGTTTCGGCAACTGCCCCTCCTTGATAAACCCACGGTCCGGACTCTGGGCAATCGATTATGGGATGGCTCCTGGCCGGACAGTCCGGGCAGATCGAGCGGGACCACGGGTTCGCCACTGCAGATTCACCAGGATCTGATGGCGGTCGTCTGGGAAAATGCCTTTTCCTGGCGACAATTGGCCTGGGCCGGCTTTCGTGCCGGAGAGACACGCGCCTGGATCCGGGGCGATCTGATCGTTCCGGTGAAGCAAGACTCCCCACCATTCTGGCGACTCAATCGGGATGAACGCATGTTGCTGGTCTCCTCCTATCACCTTGCACCCCGCCATGCCCCGGCCATCCTGGCTGCCCTGACCCGCCACAACCCCACCCTGATCGAGGCCTATCCCTCTTCCATCGGCTTTCTGGCCCGTTGGCTGGAAGAACATGGGACTGAATATGCCGGTTCCTCCCTGCGAGCCATCGTTACCTCCTCCGAAACCCTGTTCGATGCGGACCGGCTCCGCATTCAACGCCGCTTCGGTGCCAAAGTGTTTGACTGTTATGGCCAGGTGGAACGGGTGGCGGCCACGGCGGTTTGTGAATTTGGTTATCGCCATGCCCTGACCGACTATGGATGGTTTGAAACCCTGCCTCGCCCCGATGGCGAAGGCGAAATTGTCGGTACCGGCCTGTACAATCAGGTCATGCCCCTGTTTCGCTACCGAACCGGCGATGGTGTCATTCTGGAAAATACCAGCCAGCCATGCCCGTGTGGCCGAGCCTTTCCCCGTCTGAAAGCCACCCTGGGCCGCTGCGACGATGTCGTGGAAACCCCGTCAGGGCGTCGCATCGGGCGGCTCGATCACCTGTTCAAGGGCATCCAGGGCGTGGCAAACACCCAGATTGTCCAGGATCGACCCGACCGGGTGCGTATCTTGCTGCAACCCTTGGGAAATAAACTATCCGAAGCAACCCTGGCCCGGGTACGCGCCAATGCCCGGGCCTATCTGGGAACCGACATGACGGTTGTGCTGGAAACCGTCGCTGAAATTCCCCAAACCGCCGCCGGTAAACGCCAAGCCGTGGTGCGGGATTGTTGATTTTTCGTTTCTATTCAGAACTCACGCAATAAAGTAACCATTCAGAACCCTTGCAAAAAAAAGATTTGATATGAAAGACTTTGTTGGGGCTCCGCCCCAAACCCCGCCAGGAGGAAGGG
>JADGCO010000087.1 GCA_015228935.1 Magnetococcales bacterium
TTCTCGATAACTTTCTCGCAGGAGGAAAGCAGGCGGTGACGAACGATTGGGTATGCAGGCGATATACATGCGAACATGATGTCAGATTATTTATCCAATTTCAAGCAAATAAAATATATTTACATGCCTACAAAATTCCAGTCAAAAACACAGCAACAATTTGACATTTAAGCGTTTTTACCGAAACATGTCTCGGAACTTCAGTTTAAGCAAATCAACCTGTTTTTGTCTTTCAAAATCTCCCAAAGCCACCGGTCAGGTCATCAATGGACACCACCCGGAATCCAATCACTCCAGTCAGGATACTCCGGCAGATTCCTCAATTCCCCCACAACAGCAATGACAGGACCATGCCTGTCTCCAGGGCGGTTGGTCCCTGCTCTCCCACCATGCGTTCCACCAGACGCAACAGGCGACCCGTATCCTGACCTATATGTCCAACAATCGCCTGCCGCCAGGCATCGACTTTTTTCTGCCCGTAGTGAGATTGGATATAGTGTCGCCAATTGCCGGGAAAGGCATTCGGGGCTTGTTGATAGTACATATGGGCGCTGCGCACCATGTCGGCCAGTTCGGTCTGGTTGAAGCTGAGCAGCAACGAGGGAATCGCCGTAACCTTGATGTTGTCGAACGCGGCCTCCATGGTCGATCCGCACCAGCCGGCAAACGCCTCGAAAATGATGCGGGTGCGGTCGATGCGGGTACGATCCACATCACGCAGATGCCAATCCATGATCTCCTGAATCAACACCTCACTGTGCCGCTTTTCGGTATCGAAGGCCCCCCGATTGGCGCGCCAATAGGTCGTGGGGGTGTTGACATAATCGCCAAAGGCCGTACTGTAGTAAAAATCCCCGATCTCGGCCAGCAGATTGCCTGCCGCATCCAGGAATTGAATCCTGGCCCCCAGGCGTGCCCGGTCGTCGGTGCCGCCCATGATGTGGATGGGGGTGAAATCATACTCCAGACGCAACAAGGGCCGCCGAAAATCCCGGTAAACCCGCTGGGCATTGCGGCTGTCCTGATCGTCGATATAAAGCTGCCCCTCGCGAATCTGCATCACGGATGTCCGGCCATCCTTGCGCCCATGCCGGGCAACCACGACATCCTTGGTCTCCCCGCAGGCTTCCGGCAGGGGGGAGGGTGTCCAGCCGTTGCCGGGATGGATGGCATCCGGGCGGTTGAAATCATCCTGGAAAATCACGTCGTCGCCCAGGGCCGCAGCAGGCAGACACCACACCAGAAAAACCAACAAAAGAAAGTGAAAAACCCTGATCACAGTGTCATCATTCAGAACCCCTTGCAAAAAGCGACAGTTCATCACCCGGCGACGAATCGGGGTCCAGGGGGCTGGCTCCCTGGCAGGTCCAGGACGGAGTCCTGGTGGGGTTCGGGGCGAAGCCCTGATCAAGGCTTTCATATCCAGGCTTTTCTTGAAAGGGTGCTGAATGGTCACATCACAGTTTGTCGCGGTAGAGTTTGTAAAAATGCAGGACCCGGGTGACATATTGTTTGGTTTCCTCATAGGGAGGAACCTGGTTGCCATACCGCTTGACCGCATTTTCACCGGCATTGTAGGCGGCGAGGGAGAGATGGAGATTGTTGTTGAACAGTCGCAACAGGTCTCGCAGGTAGCGACTGCCGCCGTCAATGTTCGATTCCGGATCACGGCGGTTGCGCACGCCATAGCGGCTGGCGGTTTCCGGCATCAGTTGCATCAACCCGACCGCTCCCTTGGGAGAGATGGCATCGGGATCATAACTCGATTCGGCCCGGATGACGGCATGCACCAGGGCTTCGTCCAGATCGTAGCGTGACGCCGCCGCCCGGATCACCGTGCCATAACGTTGATTGGAGCTGGAGATATGATCATCCGGGACCATGACCCGCACCCCATCTTTTTTCTTGGGAAAACGGATCAGGAGCCGATAGCGGGGATCATCTGCCCGGTCGGTCAGGTGGATCACCCCTTTTTGGTCCACGAAGGCGAAAATATCGGCGCGGGCCGGTTGCGTACCGATGAACCAGACCGCCAGGAACCCCAGAATGGCAGTCGGGTACACCTTCATCGGGCACCTCCGCCATGCCTGGTGGGATCGGGTGTGTCCGGACGGAATTTTTCTTTTTTTCCTGGGCAACAGGTCAATCTGAACGCCCTCCCCATATATTGGTTTTTGCATTCCTTTTGACTTCTTTATAACGGATGTGAACCCATAAATCAAGAAAAACTTCAACCCTTGCCGGACAAAAACCTCCGATCCCGGTCCGTGGATTATATTTTATCAATAATTACAATTATTTGAGATTATGCCGGTGTGCATATGATCATATTTTATGCAAATCAGGTCGGGAAAGATTATTTCTTTTGCATATTGCCCAATATTTATGCAGAAGCTGCGTCAGCGGCAGGCTGTTTTCAGTAGCCTTTTTTGATGTATTTGTTCTATTACAAATATTTATAAATTATGGATTCTTTTTTGCCATGGGCAGTCGGATTGCCTGAATCAGGGGCCGCAGGGGACGGATTGCTGTGCGAATCATCAATCAGGATTGCGAGGGAGCGACATGCGCATGGGATTGGGTGGCAAAATATTTTTTTGGGGCTTGATCGGCATGATTCTCGGTACGCCTTTTTTGGTGTGGGCTGATACCGGGGCTGTCATGAATTCGGCCAATACGGCCTGGATTCTCACCACCACGACGCTCGTGCTGTTCATGACCCTGCCGGGCCTGGCCCTGTTTTATGGGGGTCTGGTTCGCTCCAAGAACGTTTTGTCGCTGCTCATGCAGTGCATGGCCATCACCTGTCTGGTTTCCGTGTTGTGGCTCATGGGGGTATACAGCCTGGCATTTGGCGATGGAGGGGTGTTGCAGGGTTTCTGGGGTGGTCTGGACAAGGCCTTCATGGCCGGAATCGGCGTCAACACCCTGAAAGGGGATTTGCCGGAAACGGTATTTTCCCTGTTCCAGATGACCTTCGCCATCATCACTCCGGCTCTTGTGGTGGGCGGCTTTGCCGAGCGGGTCAAATTTTCCGCCGTGGTCTGGTTTACCATCCTGTGGATGGTCTTTGTCTATGGGCCGCTGTGTCATTGGGTCTGGGGCGGCGGGTGGTTGCAAACCCTGGGCGTGATGGATTTTGCCGGCGGCACGGTGGTTCATATCAATGCCGGGGTGGCTTCCCTGGTGGCGGCCTTGATGCTGGGGGCACGCAAGGGATTTCCGCATACGTTGATCATGCCGCACAACATGACCATGACTTTTACGGGTGCAGCCATGTTGTGGGTGGGATGGTACGGGTTCAACGGTGGCAGTGCCCTGGCCGCGAATGGCTCGGCGGGCATGGCCATTCTGGTCACCCACATGGCAGCGGCGGCAGGTGCCATGGCCTGGATCGGCATGGAGTGGTATCGACATGGCAAACCCAGTGTGCTGGGGATTGTCACCGGCATGGTGGCCGGGTTGGGCACCATCACACCGGCTTCGGGGTTTGTCGGTCCCATGGGAGCGGTTGTCATTGGTTTGCTCGCTGGTGTGGTCTGCTACTTTGCCACCATGACTCTCAAACAAAAATTGAAAATTGACGACAGCCTGGATGTGTTTCCCGTCCATGGGGTGGGCGGCATCATGGGAACCTTGTTGACGGGCGTCTTTGCCGCTCCCGCCCTGGGTGGCCTGGGATATTCAGGGGGTGCCGGAGGTGGCATGGGCAAGCAACTTTTCGTCCAGGGAGTGGCCGTGGTGGTCTCCATCCTCTGGAGCGGATTGTTGACCTACGCGATATTCAAGGTGCTGGACAAGGTGCTGGGTGTGCGCGTGACCCGGGATCAGGAGTCCGAAGGGTTGGATCTGGTTCTGCACGATGAAAAAGGCTACAACATGATGGAATACGGCCCACAATAAAATGCATGTATGCCATTTCATTCATAATATTTATGAATGGCGCGGGCTGCTGCTTCGTAGATTTGCGGCAGATCGATATGCCGGGAACGGATCAACGCCCCGCGCATGGAGACGACAAACTGGGTTGTCGAGTGAAATGGGAGCTGTTGTGGCTGTTTGTGGTATTCGGCAATTTCCAACGCCAGTCTTGCTGCCACTTCGCCCTGTTCGAAAGGCGAGGTGCCAATGGCCAACATGCCGCCATCTTCGGCGAAAAAGGCATTGGTGCCGATTACCGGCACTGGTGAGTGGCTCTCTGTCCAGGCGATCAATTCGCTGGCCGGTACCAGATCGGTGCCATCGGCTGTGCGTCTGACCTTGCGATAGTTCGAGGTGATCAAAAAATCCACCTTGCCGGCAGCATTCAAGACTGCCTGTTGCCATTCATCGAGGGTATTGACCAGCCTGGATTCCAATACCCGTGTGGGTTTCATGTCATAGGTGCGGAAAAATTTTTCGTCACCGATCACGGTCTCCGAACGGTCGCCGATAAACTGGATGGTCAATGGGAGGCTTATGTTGTTGCGTTGGGCAATGATTTGCAGGGTCTCCTTGAGAGCCTCCAGAGGCAATCGTTCCAGGATACCTGTGACATTGCCGGCCTTGTCGAAGCCATAGGCCTCGGGTTCATTATTGACACCGGCGAAAACGATTTTGATCGTGGGATGGTTGATGAAGTTGCGGGTCACAAATTGTTGGGCATCGTCATCCACGGCAATGATGACATCGGGTGGTGATGACATGAGCATGCGTTGCATCGATTTTCCGGCGTTGATTTTATAGTTCAACCACGGGTGGCGTTTGGTGTCGAGGTAATACCAGCGCACAATATTGTCCCGATGACTGTCCAATACTCGGGTGATTCCCATATTGACGTCCCTGACCCAGGAGTAGGACTTGTCATAACTGTGCAATATGAAGATGCGGGGCTTGCTGATGTTGAACCAGGTGAACAAACTGATCGATCCAACAAGAAAGACGCCAATCAGCAGACCTTGCAGACGAATCACGGTGGATTTCATAACAAACCAAAGGCTTTCCAGAAGGGAATGGACGCAAAGATGGCGACCAGCCGGAAAATGTTCATCAGGGCATTGTAATAGAGAAAAGTTTTTTCCTGATAGAGTGGATTGAACCGGTTGGCAGACTGCAATTGCAGATAATAGGAGCATTGGTAGGGCAGAAACCAGATTTCTCCCAGAATCAGGATGATGAAGCCGACCACCCAGGGGCTGACCCCATAGATTTCCGCCAGGGGCATGAGCAGGGTTGCCAGGGTTACAATTGTCACGCTGATGGGAACGATCAGACGGACCACGGAAATGACGCCAAATAAAATGAGGACGAATATTTCAAAACTGTCGCGCATATGAACACCCAGACTTGGCAGTGCCGTCGCCAGTTTGTGGTCAATGCCGAGATAATTGAATGCGCTGACGATGCCGGTCAATCCGCTCAGGTAGAGAAGAAACGGCCAATCGACTTTTTCGGTCAACTCTTTTTTTCTGAGCGAACCAAACATGAGAAGACTGAAAAGAATGGCCATTCCCACCCAGGTTGCCGGGACCTGGTGGTACGAGGCGGTCATCATGCCCATGATGAACACGACAATACCCAGCGTGGCTGCCCACTCACGTTGTTTCATGTTGCCCAGGAGTTTGAGTTGTTCTGCCACCCGTGTCTTGTCCAGTTGTGCCACTTCCCGGCTGCGAAACATCAAGATGGTGATGACGACATGGGCCAGCAGCAACACCAGGGCAAACACACTTGCTGCCACGACCCATTTGAATCCCTGAAACTGATCCTGGGCCTGTGCCGGCAGGAGACCGAACACGGCAAAGTTGACGGATTTGCTGCTGATGAAGATGGCGGAAAGCAGGCTGATACCGGCAAAAGCACTGACCACCAACTGGGTGGCGGCCTGGCGTTGAGGTGTGAAGCGCAGGTTTTGCACCATATCGGCACAAAAAGGGGTGACCAGGGCCAAGCGTCCATTGATGGAGGGGATCAACGGGGTCAGGAACAGTCCGACCATGGCTATACCGAAATTGTGCCAAAATCGGGAGTTGGGTAGATAATACAATAACAACAGCATTCCACGATAGCTGAGTCCGGAGGTGACGATGACGGAACCAAGGCCAAGGATGCTCATGGCCATGAGAAAACTGTCCGAGGTGAACCCCACCAGGACGATATTGGCGGGTACCAGCCCGGAAATCAGGATTGCCGTGACCGCAAACAAGCCGGGAATGTAATCATCGACCAGGGAAAAGACCCACATGACGACTGTGGCGGAGAAAATGGCCAGAAACAAATTGATACCGGGTTCCAGATGCGTGTATTGACCAGTCGTCAGAACCACAAGTGGCAAAATAATGGTGAGCAGCCAGCCGATGAGGTCCAGAATATTCCCATCTTTTTCTTTTTCTTTTTCAGCTTCAATTTTCGTCTCATGGACGCTTTGTGTCTTGAGTTTACGGCCACTCAGACACCGCATGAGAGACAATTCAAATTCGGTTTTCAAATCGGCATGAGCGGCGATCAGATCATGCACTGTCCGGCGTGGCACATACAACAATTTGACAGGAGTTTCGGCTACGGCATCAAAAAAATAGCTGTCAAAATCCGTGCCGCACTCTTCTCCGAAACGGGTCATGATGATGGGAGAAACCGTGCCATCGGGATTTTTCAGGCGAACGACACCCGAGACCAGGAGAAAAAGCCCGTCAGCCGGCGTATTGGTACGAAAAAGTGTTTCACCGCCTGCGTAGCTGCGTTCTTCAATGTAAGGCAGCATGCGTGACAAAGCCACATAGTTGCATTTTGCAAAAATCGGGTCACGCAACAACTCTTCAACAAGAGACATTCCAGAATTCATATCGGTCACAGAAAATGCGCCTTTATTTGGATCGGTTCACCAGAATGTTGCGCACGCATCAAGGGTCGGCCTGCCTCAAGAAACGAACAGGAGGCCGCAAACGGCGCACTGCACGGGATGTGGTTTGGAATTTCACTTTCCTTGCAGCAATTGGGACAGATTCTTGCCGAAGGTGGTGTTGTCCAGAAATCCTGCGAATCGTTCCGCACCCGGTCCGACGGCGAAGATGAAGGGCCAGGCATTGGTGTGTCCCGAGGTACCCCAGAACATTTGTGTGTGGCGTGCCACCATTTCGCCCAGGACATTGGTGATTGGATAGGTATGGGTGCGAGACAGGGTTTCCCGTTTGAGGATTTTTTCCCGAAGATCGGCATCCAGGGAAAAACCTGGAAAACGCCGGGCAATGATGCGATCCAGTTGTTCTCCGGTGGGTGTATCGCCCAGTTCTTCCGCGACCTTGTCCATGGATACATGTACCTGGGAAATTTTGTCGAAAACGGTGCGTGGCGGATATGTTTTGACCTTGGCACTCTCCTGGGTGACTCCCTTGGTGGCCGGAGAGAGGGAAAAGGCTCCGGTATCATGATCCGTGGTGACAATGAGCAGGGTGTCGGGATGTTTGATCTGGAAGGCGTGTGCCACCTGCACGGCCTGGTCGAAATCAAGGATGTGCAGGAGCATGTTGGCTGCATCGGAGGCATGGCCGGCGGAATCGGTCAGTTCATTTTCGATGAAGACGAAAAATCCATGGGGATTGTTATCTGCCGCAAGCAGGGTCAACATTTTATCTGTTATTTCGGTCAGGGAGGGAGTTTGTTGCGGGTCACGTTCGGTTTCCATGGGGAAATCGTCTTTGGCGAAGAGTCCCAGAATTTTGGTTCCCGAAAGTTGGGCCAGGCTCTTCCGGTCTTCGGCGTAGGCATAGCCTTCTTTGCGGAAGCGACTGATCAGATCTTGTTGATCATCTCGTTTGCCGCCTTTTTCCCTGGGCAGGAAATAGTTGCGACCACCGCCCAGAAGCATGTCAAATCCGCGTTCCGGGTACTGTTCGGCAACTTTATTGTAATCCTTGCGGTTCTTGATGTGGATTCCGGAGAAACCGGCAGGCGAGGCATCCAGGATGCTGGCATTGGAGGCGATGGCCACGGTTTTTCCCTGTCGCTTGGCCAATTCGCCCATATTTTCCAGGGGCTGCCCGGAGGCATCCACGCCCACGGAGCCGTTCCGGGTTTTGAAGCCGGTAGACATGGCGGTTGCGGCGGCGGCTGAATCGGTGACCAGGCTGTCGCTGCTGTCGTTACTCATCAGGCCAATACGCGCCGTGACCATCAGTTTATCGGTGATATGAAACCCCCGATTGTATCGATAGCGATTATATTGCCGGGCCGTTTCCAATTCTCCCGTACCGGTGCCATCGGTAAACATGATGATGATGTTTTTCGGAGTGTTGTTCGTATCCACCCTTGCTGTCTGTCCGGCGCAACCGGTCAGCAGAAGCAAACCTGTTGCAACCAAATAAGGCCAGATTTGTTTCCGATTCCAGGCATGATTCACGGCATTTTCTTTACACATGCAATTTTGGTACTCCGTGATATGACTTGTTGTCGAGTTTCTTGCAGAAAATCCAAAACGACCATCTTCGGACAACATAAAAATTTCAGGATCAACAAACTGTAAAGCCGGCAGACATGGGCTGCCTGGACTCAATGTACTCCGAATTCAATTGACCTTCCTGTCGATCTGTTTCAGGCCTTTTGCAGAAAACTCATGGTCAGCCTGGTGCATTTGACACATAAAAAAACGCACCCGTTATCTCAATGGTACCACTGGCCAGGAAATATTGCAATTCCCATCAAAAAAAAGCCACCCTCGATACTGCATGGGGTGGCCATTTTTCACCTTCTTGACCTTCAACAAGGAAGGGCAGTGAAGGTATATGTGAAAACGTGAAGCAGACGCCTTTCGAGGTGTTGTCCCGGTTCACTCCATGTCATCTTCTTCCAGGGCGCGCAGAAAGAGGGCATGAAAATCGGACCGTTCATCATCGCGACTCCGGTTGCTGCCTGGGGAGTTTTGCGGCCCCCGTCCGTGGACACCGGAAGTTTTCTGCACCACACCGCCCGGACGCTGCTGATGCGCCATGGCACCAAAAATCATGGCCATACCGGCCTGCGAGACACTCCACATTGGCTTCTCCTTCCCTTGACCTCTTCAGAGAGTTCCTCTGAAGATTCAGATCGGCATTTTTGGGAAAAGATGAAGCGAAATCTGGATATCACTCTTTGGGTTTTTTGGCTTCCAGCACCTTGCGGGCAATGTGACTGGGAACCTCCTGATAGGTGCCGATACGCATGGTGTAGAGTCCCCGTCCGGAGGTGATGGCATTGAGGACGTTACCGTAGTCCAGGACCTCGGCCATGGGGGCCTCGGCGTGTACCACCTGCACCCCGGCCCGGGAGACGACACCGGTAATCCGGCCCCGCCGGCTGTTCAGGTCGCCAATCACGTCACCGACCACTTCATCAGGCACGGTCACATCCATTTGCATGACGGGTTCCAGGATGACGGCCCCGGCCTCTTCCATTCCTTTGCGGAAGGCCATGGAACCGGCAATCCGGAAGGCATTGTCCGAGGAGTCCACCGAATGGTGGCTGCCATCGACCAGCCGCACCTTGAAATCCACCACCGGATACCCCCCCACCGTGCCGGAGGAGATCGATTCACGGATCCCTTTTTCCACCGAGGGGATGAATTGCCGGGGAATCACGCCACCCACGATGGCATCCTCAAAGACAAATCCCCCTCCGCGTGGCAGGGGAGACATTTCGATCCAGCAATCCCCGAACTGGCCGCGGCCGCCGGTCTGTTTTTTGAGGCGTCCCTGGACCCGGACGGTACGGGTGATTGTTTCCCGGTAGGGAACCCGGGGGGTTTTCAGGGTGGCCACCGCGCCAAACTTGCGCTTCAGGCGATCCAACACCACGGCCAGGTGGGTTTGTCCCATGCCGGCCAGGATCATGTCATTGGTTTCCTGGTCCCGATAGAATTGCAGGGTTGGGTCTTCTTCGGCCAGACGGTGCAGACCGGTGGAGGCTTTGTCTTCGGTCTTGGCATCCACTTCCACGGCGTAGGCCATGGGAGGATCCAGATACCTGACCCGCTCGTAGTGGATGGGGTGATCCAGGGCACACAGGGTATCCCCGGTCTGGGTCTGGGCAAGTTTGGCCACAGCTCCCATTTCCCCGGCACTGAGACGCTCCACAGGGGTCATCTCCCTGCCCATCAGTTTGAACAGCCGGCCCCCCTTTTCCTTGACGCGCCGGGTGCCGTTGTAAATTTCCTTTTCCGCTTCCAGGACGCCGGAAAAAACCCGCAACACGGAAAGCTTGCCCGAGTAGGGATCGATGGTTGTTTTGAACACCACCGCCGAGAAGGGATCCGTGGCCACAGGATTGCGAATTTCCACCTGATCCGTTTGATCGGCATGCTTGCCCGCAATGGGTTTGATGATCGCCTTGTCCGGCGGGCTTGGCATGTAGTACAGGATGCCATTGGCCAGGGCACGCACACCAATGTTGGCCTGGGCCGAACCACAAAAAACCGGCAGGATTTGGCGGGTAAGGACCAGTTCTTTCAACCCCTGGTGCAGGACCTCATCCGGCGGGGATTGCTCATCTTCCAGAAATTTTTCCAGGAGTTCGTCATCGGCTTCGACAATTTTTTCCACCAATTGTTGCCGGTAGTGTTCGGCATCGTCACGGGCGGAAGCCGGCAGGTCGATCTGGGTGAAAACACCCTCTTTGGCAGACCAGGCGGTCATGGGAATCAGGTCCACAATTCCCTGGAACGATTCACCATGACCGATGGGAATGGTCAGGGGCAGGGCTGTCACCTCCAGGACTTTTTCAATTTCGCCCAGGGTGCGGATGAAATCGGCCCGGGGTTTGTCCATTTCGTTGATGAAGCCGATGGTGGGCACCAGGGCATCATGAATCATGCTCCAGAGGCGTTCGGTTTCCGGTTTGACACCCGACTCTCCGGAAAAGAGGAGTACCGAACCTCCCACCACCGACAACACGCCCCGGGTGGCTTCGAGAAAATCGATATATCCGGGCGTATCCACCAGATTGACCAGGCAATCCCGCCAGACATACCAGGCCACATGGGGTGTGGTGGTGATCTGGCGTGCCACCTCTTCCGGTTCCGTACTCATGACCGTACTGCCCCGGTCGGTCGTACCCCGTTTGGGGATGGCTTTGGCGTTGAACAGCAGGGTCTCGGCCAGGGTTGTCTTGCCGCCGCCGCCATGGGCGACCAGGGCAACATTACGAATCATGCGATTGTCGGTGGTGGTCATCGTCCCTCCCCATGCAAAGTTCGTAAGCATCTACCGGAATGGGATGAAAGCGGGTTATTGAAAATGATCCCATGCCACATGTGCCGCATTGAAGACCGGGCCATCGATACATACCCGTTTGTAGTGCCATGCGTTTGATTTTTCTTGAATTTCATTAAAATGATTCATCTCATTCCCCTGCCCCGGCATGGGCACGATGCCTCCGGTGTTCATCTCACCCCCTGCTCCCAGAATAGGTACGGCGCACCCCGCGCATCCACCGAACCCGCACGCCATGCGGGCTTCCAGAGAGACCTCACCGGAGAGATTGAAATGTTTCAGCAGGCGGGCTGTTGCGGCCAGCATGGCGGGTGGACCACAGGCCAACACCCGCACGTCGGCCCGGCTGGCCGGGTCCATGCTCTCCAGAATGACCCTGGCCAGATCGGTGACGAATCCTCGATAAAATCCTGGGGTTGGTCGCCCGGCAGCCAGGCGGCTGACAACGCCCAATTGTTCCAAATGCCGCAGGGCCAAAAGGGCCGTATCCTGGGTGGTGGCACCCGGCGGGTGGGTTGCATCGGGAATGGTGGCACCCGGCAGGTGGGTTGAAATGGGGTGTTGTGCGGGTATGGTGGCAAAGGGAGGTGTACTCTCCGTACCCAGGAGCAAAGTCACCCGGGCACCGGCGGCGTTGGCACGCCGCGCCAAAAAATCCAAAGGAGCCAAACCAACCCCACCGGCCAGCATCAGAACGGGCGTTGCAGGGGGAATGGGGGAAAATGGCCGGCCTGTCGGGCCGGCCAGAGAGACGGCATCGCCGGTTCGCCAGGTGGCCATATGCGCCGTTCCCTGTCCAACCACCCGGTAGAGCAAGTCCAGGGTTCCTGTTGTCGGATTGGCATCGAGGATGGAAAAAGGACGGGGCAGGGTCAGGGATGCATGACACAGCAGATGAACGAACTGACCCGGCTGGGCTGTGGCAGCCAAGTCAGGCACCACGATCCGCAGCAGGCCCTGTTGATCGGCAAGAATTCGATTGGACAGGATGGTGGCCTGTCGGTGTTGAATGCCAGGAGGTTCCGGACCGGACATCCGCTGTCAATCTCCATCCCGATGGACAATCCGTCCGGCCAGGATGGTATATTTGACCCGCCCGACGACCCGTCGCCCGTGGAAACAGGTATTGCGGGCCATGCCGTGCAGACGGGAGGCATCGACACTCCAGGCTTCAGTGTTGTCGAACAAAACCAGATCGGCAGGGGCTTCCACAGCCAGGGTACCCCGGTTGATGCCGAGCAGTCGGGACGGATTGCAGGTAAGTGTCGCCAAGGCTCCCATCAAGGTCAGGACACCATCCCGGACCAGTTCCAGGGTAATGGGCAGGAGGGTTTCCAGCCCGACCACGCCGTTGGCGGCCTGGCAGAAGGGAACCCGTTTGCTGTCCAGGTCATGTGGGGCGTGATCCGAGGCAATGACGCCGATGATGCCTTGGGCCAGTCCTTCCCGGAGGGCCAGGCGGTCTGCCTCGCCACGGAGCGGGGGAGACATTTTGGCGTCGGTGTCATAGTCCCCGACGGCGACATCGGTCAGGGCGAGATGATGGGGCGTGGCTTCGCAGGAGACGGGCAGACCTTGTTGGCGTGCCCTGGCCACAGCCTGGACGGCTCCCCGGGAAGAGATGTGGGCCACATGGTACCGTCCTCCGGTCAGTCCCACCAGGCGGATATCCCGATCCACAATGATCTCTTCGGACTCGGTGGGGATGCCAGGCAGGCCCAGACGGCTGGCCACCACCCCTTCGTTCATGCACCCCTGGGCCGTGAGACCCATGTCTTCGGCATGTTGAATGAGGAGGGCATCGAAGGCTCGGGAATAATCGAGGGCCTTGCGCATGACGCCGCTGTCCATGACCGCGTGTCCGTCATCGGAGAAGGCCACACACCCGGCCATTTGCAGGAGTCCCATTTCGGTCAGGGTTTTGCCTTGCAACCCGCGGGTCAGGGCACCAATCGGAAAAACGTTGGCATAACCGGCGGCCCGTGCTTTTTCGAGGACATATCCCACCACACTGGGATCATCCATGACCGGTTGGGTATTGGCCATGGCCGCCACCGAGGTGACCCCACCTGCGGCGGCGGTGCGGGTACCGCTGGCGATGGTCTCCTTGAATTCAAAACCCGGTTCACGCAGATGCACATGCATGTCCACGAGACCCGGCGCGACGACCAGGCCATCGGCATCCAGGACGGGGCAGCCGGCAGGCGGATCGAGGCGACCGATGGCCTGAATTTTTCCCCGGGCCAGCAGAATATCGGCGGTTGCATCGAACTTGCAGGCCGGGTCGATGACCCGTCCTCCCTTGATGAAAAAGAGATCACTCTCTGGACTCATGGGAACGGCCCTTTCTCGTCTGGTGCGGAGGCCACCGACTCTTTTTCGACGGTGACGCGACCACTACAGAGGCGGTACAACACGGCCATGCGGATGGCGAGACCGTTGGCCACCTGATCCAGAATGACGGTTCGTTCCGGATCGTCGGTCAGTTCCGAGGAAATTTCCACGCCCCGATTGACGGGACCGGGATGCATGACCAGGGCACCCGGTGCGGCATGGGCCAGGCGACGCCGGTTCAGGCCCCAGAATTTGAAATATTCCCGAATGCTGGGGATGAAGGCGGTATGCATTCTTTCCAGTTGCAGACGCAGCACCATGACCACCTGGGCATCGGCCAGACCCTGGTCCAGATCATGAAAGACCCGGGCACCCAGGGCCTCTTCGGCAAAACGGGGCATGAGGGTGGGCGGACCGACCAGTCGGACCTGGGCACCCATGGTGCGCAGACCGATGGCATTGGAACGCGCCACGCGCGAATGCAGGACATCGCCGCAAATAGCCACCACCAGACCTTCAAAATTTTTCCGGTTCAGGCGGTGCAGGTTGTCTTCGATGGTCAGCATGTCCAGCAGGGATTGGGTCGGGTGTTCGTGGCCGCCATCGCCGGCGTTGACCACGGCGGTATCCATGTGGCGGGCGAGAAAGGCGTGGACACCGGGTTCGGCATGGCGTACCACCACCACATCGGGATTCATGGCTTGCAGGGTGATCATGGTGTCGATCAACGTCTCGCCCTTGGCCACGGAGCTGGAGGCCACGGAAATATTGATCACATCTGCCGACATGCGTTTGCCGGCCAACTCGAAGGAGGTGCGGGTACGGGTGGAATTTTCAAAAAAAAGATTGATGACGGTCTTGCCACGCAGGGTGGGGACCTTTTTGATGTCGCGGTAATTGATCTCCCGTATGGAGGCTGCCGTTTCCAGAATCTGGGTAATGTCTTCCCGGCTCAATTCGGCCATGCCCAGGAGATGTTTGCGTTTCAGTGCCGATCTTTTTGCAGTCATGTCATCCTTGCGAGGTATGGGGGGCAGGACCGGCATCATACCGGGTTACGCACGCAGCCGTCTGACCACGACAAATTTTCCAGGTTCTTGCTCGACCAGTTTGATGCTTTCGCGGCGTTCCGTCTCCAGAATTTTTGCCACATAGTCGGGCTGGATCGGGAGTTGCCGATGGCCACGATCCACCAGGACCGCCAGATTGACAATTTCGGGGCGGCCAAAATCGAACAGTGCATTCAGGGCAGCCCGGATGGTACGACCTGTGAACAGGATATCATCCACCAAAATGATGCGTTTGTCATCGATATCCATGGCCAGATCGGTGGCACCGACCAGGGGATTGGGTCCCACGGTGTCCAGATCGTCCCGGTAGAAGGTGATATCCAGGTAACCGATGGGGAAGGTCATGCCCCGCAACTCGGACAGCCGGTCACGCAGCAGGCGGGCCACCATGGCTCCTCCCCGACGGATACCGACCACCACCCGTTTCTGGGGCTGGGTGATGTCCGCATGGAGGCGCTGGGCCATTTGATCGATGGCCTGCCGTACCTCGTCGGCTGTCATGACAATTTCTTCACGCAGATGGGACATGCTCAGGTGTCCATTCCGGTTGATGGGTCCAGGGAATCCGGCTTTGTTTGTCGCCGATTTTGCTCTTTGATGCAAGCAAAACCCAATTTGATCGACGGGCACGAAGACGTGACGAAAATGCATCGCCTTCATTGCACAACGGGGGTGTATTGTGGATCAGAGTCGTTCCGGGCGCAAGGCAGGGGTTTGGAAAACATCCCCCAGCGATGTGGCATCCAGGACATTTTCTGTCCACATATCGAGCATTTCCAGATTGGCACCGGCCAATCTGGTATGGACCTATTCGGGTACGGGACCGAATCAGCCACCATTTCCGGATGGGAAAAGAGGCGGTGGTGATGGAATCATCATCGTCGATCATGCCCGGCATCGTACCTCATTGCCGGGAACACGCACAGGGCAATCCCATCAATATGAAATCAGATGCAAAGCGACATTTCCCCGCTCTGATTTCAGGTGATTAACATCCTGCTTGACGGAGGCAATTCCGGCCAAGTTTTTTTGCAGCATTGTTTCCATGGCTTCATTGCCATTGATTCGAAGTTGCCACAATACGCACCGTATCGTATATTATGACCATGATTCAATCATGGCGCAATGCCCTGACCCGCAAGGTATGGGATGGTAAAAAGCCCAATCAATTGCGTGGGGTTGATTTGGATACCGCAATTGATTTGTTGCTGGCCTTGAATGTGGCCAAGTCCCTGAACGACCTGAGTCCGTTGGTTAGCGTCGGATTGCACAAATTGAAGGGTGATCGTGAAAATCAATGGGCCATGACCATCAATGGTCCTTGGCGGATCTGCTTTGAATTCCGAAATGGCCATGCCTACCTGGTCGAAATTACCAACTATCACAAGAGATGAATCATGCCTCCCATTGCCCACCCAGGTCGTTTGTTGAAACGGGAATTGGCAGCACGTCATACGAGCGCCCACCGGCTGGCCATGGAACTGGGTGTACCTGCCGGGCGCATTTCCGATATTCTGAATAACCGCCGTAGAATCAGTGCGGATACGGCGGTCCGGCTTGGTCTTTATTTTGGCAATGGAGCCCGGTTTTGGATTGACCTGCAAAGTCAATACGACATTGCCATCATAGAACGCGACCACGGCGAGGAAATTGCCCGTCAGGTGCATCCCGCAATGACAGTCGTTTGACCTTCAAGACTCATGAAAAATAAATGAGGTACACCATGATTCAAACCATCGAGGCTGTTTGTGTCAACGGTGAAATCAAACCCCTGGAATCAATCGCATTTGATGAAACGGAACATTTGCTCATCTTGCGTTTGCCAAAAGAGATATTTCCCCTGACGACTCGATGTGTTCGTGGGACCATGAAGGGCATGTTGTCCAGTGTCGATGGGTTCCTTGCTGCCAAAGATGCGGAAATCGCACTGGAAAATCGACGATAAAAGGCTGCTTGCTGGATGCCTGCGCCCCATTGGCATTGTTGAATGGATGAACCAGGTGCTTCTGCTGTTTTTGCACCACCTTCGTCACCACGGCCACCACATCCATGGCCGAAAGCCCTTTTCGGTCCTGGGTTGCCAGCAGGTCCGGCACATCCTCTGCGACAAACCCGACATGTTTTTCCGCCGGGTCTCTTTTGTAGGCAAAGGTGGCCGGATTCAGCAGCCTATTGCCTGTCCCGTCCCTGGAAAACATCCTCCAGCGCTGTGGCATCCAGGAAATTTTCTGTCCACATATCCAGCGTTTCCAGGGTGGCACTGGTCAATCTGGCATGGACCCATTCGGGTACGGGACCGAAACGGCGTTGAATCAACAAAAGCAGAGTGCGCATCTCCCCCTTGAGAATGCCATTTTTTCGCCGATCAGGATGCCGTTTTTTTCGCCGTTTTTTTCGCCGATCAGAATACCGTTTTTTTCGCCGATCAGGATGCCCCTCTGCTCGATATCCTTTTCCCATTGGTCAATATAATTTGTCAGCATGACGACAACCTCCTCAAGCTCAACAGGCACAGGTGGGCGGGGGTCTTTTTCCTTGACTCGTTCCAGAGCCACGACCAACAGTTCCCGGAACAGACGTTTTACGGGTGGACCATCTGGATGCCTGTCAAACCAGACGACCAGGTCA
>JADGCO010000088.1 GCA_015228935.1 Magnetococcales bacterium
CACCACCGACACGTTGATTTTCTCTCCTGGCAGCCATCGTGCCGCCACTCCCCCCCACCGGCTCCAGGGACGCAACCACCAGGGTGATGTCACTTCCCCTGGCAGGCCAACCAGGAAAAAGATTCCCGCCACCTTGTGAAATCAACGGCACCCAACAAGCTGCGTGGTGCAAAACCATTGAGGTTTTTCAGGAAGGCAAAGCCCGACCTGAACAAATGGTGCTTTTCAGTGTGTGCAGTGCAGTGACTCAGGCATGGACTGGAATACATGGCGAAAGACCCGTTCTGTCATGGCCTCCACTTCTTCTTCGGCATAGATGTCCACGGACAGGCCGGTGTCGTCAGCATAGAGAAAATCATGAATCGACATCCGCACCGTGTCCCGGCTGGCCTGCCGCTCCCGCCAGTCGTGGATGCGGTCCACCTCGGCCTGCACCTTGGTCAGAAGCTCCCGGGCCACCTGTTTCACCCGTTCCCGCTCCTTTTTGGAAATGCCATCCTTGGTCAGCAGGTCAAACAGGGCCAGGGAGTTCTCGTCCATCTCCTCCCGAACCGCCCGCTGCTCCTCCTCATCCAACCCTTTCGTGAGTTTCAGCAGTGCCTCGAAGGTTCGCTCGATGGTGGGCCGGTCCTTCTCCCGGTTGTACTCCTCGACGATCTCTTCATAATTTCAAAAACCTCAACGGCGACAGGGCACCCCTTGATATCGCAGCAGACGGCTGCGGCCCTGGCGAGTGGCGACACGGCTGCCGTTCAGACCCAGGTGAGCGCGTCGAACACGGTATTTGTCGCGTCTCTGATTCAGGCCATGGCAACAGGCTCCTCGTTGACCGAGGCCTACCAGGCGGCTGACGTGCAGACCTCGGCGGCACAAGCCCAGGCCCTGGCGGTGCTGGTACCCGCAACCGCATCGGCTGCCGAATTGCCGTTGTTGGCCATGGCCAATCCAGACATGGCAATCCAGGCATCCAGCCTGCTGTTGAACGATGCTGCCACTTTGACGGTACCGACCCCCTGACGATTGTGTCAAGCGACCAGGGCAATACCGGTTCCGGGGGTTCCCTGACCGATACCGACACCGTGGCCATCACGGTCAGTGCGGTCAACGATGCGCCCGTCAACACGGTCCCTGCCGCGCAAACCGCGACCGAGGATACCTCACTGAGCATCAGCGGCCTGGCCATCACCGACAGCGACGCTGGCGGCGGCACCATGCAGATGACGCTGAGCGTCAGCCACGGTTCCCTGACCCTGGCGCAGACCACTGGGCTTACCTTTACCACCGGCGACGGAACAAGCGATGCAACCCTGGTCTTTACCGGAATGAAAAGTACCATCAACAGCGCCATCGGCACGGTAACCTATGTGGGAAATACTTTTTATACCGGCTCGGATACCCTGACCCTCACAACAAGCGATCAGGGCCATACCGGGTCCGGCGGTACCCTGACCGATACCGATACGGTGGCCATCACGGTCGTCGATGGCAATCGATACATTGTCGGTGATGGCAGTGGCGGTGGGGGATGTGGCGGCGGGGGAGGATCGTTTGGTCTGCCTCCAGCCGCAGGAACGGCAGGAATCGGGGGGGGGCAGCGGTGGCGGTTCCAGCATCAATGGTGCGGGAGGAGCGACCCTGGTCTCCG
This sequence comes from Magnetococcales bacterium, assembly GCA_015228935.1. Lineage (NCBI taxonomy): Bacteria > Pseudomonadati > Pseudomonadota > Magnetococcia > Magnetococcales > Magnetococcales bacterium. The sequence goes on from JADGCO010000088.1 coordinate 1,646, forward strand.
GGGTAGGGTCTTCTGGAACCAACTCGGGTGGTGCCGGAGGCAACAGTGTCACCGATTCCGCTGCCAATACCGGTGCCGGAGGCAACAGTGTCACCGATTCCGCTGCCAATACCGGTACCGGAGGCAGTGGCAACGGCACCGCCGGCGGGGGTGGTGGTGGCGGTTTTGGCGGAGCCGCCGGTGGCAGTGCATCAAGCGGGGTTGGCAGTGCCGGCGATACCACGGCACACTACTGTTTCGATACCTCTGGCTCCATCTACACCTACCTGTCGCAAGAGTCCATCCTGCGTAATGTACTCACCAACTATCCCGGCTATGGCAGTGGCAATGACCTGATCGATGGTGGTGCCGGTTCCAACGAATTGTTCGGCCTCGGCGGCTCCGACACCTTCCAGATCGATTCCGCCGATGCTGGCGACAACCGGATCTGGGATTTGACCGCCAGCGATGTATTGACCCTGAAAACCAGCGGTGCCACGCTCAGCTCGGCAGCACTGGATACGGTCCTGGCAACCAAAACAGTCGGCGACTTTGACGGTGACGGCAACAGCGATGATATCACGCTGACTTTCGAAGGTCATACCATCAAACTGATCAATTTAACCTATGTCGTCAAAAGCGGTACGGATTTGCTCTATTGCAGCAGCGATCCGCTGGTTCTGGATCTGACCGGACAGGGGATCCATTTGACCAGCACGTCGGAAGGTGTGCTGTTCGACATCAATGGAGACGGCACTCTCGACCAGAGTGGCTGGTTCGGGGCAGACAACGGGGTACTCGTACTGGATCGCAACAACAATGGCCGTATTGATGACATCCATGAACTCATTTCGGATCAAACCTTCCCCGGTGTCTGGTCCAGTCTGGCCGCTCTGGCCACCCTGGATCAGAATCATGACGGTCGGATCGATGCTGCGGATACCGCCTACAACACATTGCAAGTCTGGGTGGATCGCAACCAGGATGGCATCTCCTCCCAGGCTGAGTTGTTCTCTCTCGCCCAGTTGGGAATCACGACCCTGGGTCTGGATCTGGACAAGAGCGGCGCAACCAAAATGGCCGGGAACCAGATCAACGGCTATGCCAAGGTGACCTTTGTCGATGGGCACCAGACCACCATGGCGGAAGTTCAGTTTGATCATGACGCCGTGGTGACCACGCCATTACCCACCCCATCTGCCGCAACCACTTCCCTGCCGACAATCGCCGAACCATCCACCTTGACGCCACCATCCATCGCATCGGTGGTCCCCATCGTGGAACCGTCACTGTCTGCTTCCGTACCTCTGGCCTCTGTCGAAACACCTGCTGCGGATGCCTCTTCCGTGCCTCTGCCGGCAACACCTGTAACAACCGAAGCAACCGTGGCAGGAATGGATCCCCCTGCCCAGGTGACATTCCCAGCCACAACAGCGGAAACGACCATGGATCCCCCCCCGCACCAGCAACAATCGAGGATGTAGCATCCGCGCCAGTACAGCGACAACCCCACCCTCAGCCCTGGTATCGGCTGCACCGGTGCCGGAGGTGACCGACCCTGCTCCGGCATCGGCTGCACCGGTGCCGGAGGTGACCAATCCTGTCCCGGCATCGGCTGCACCAGTGCCGGAGGTGACCGACCCTGCTCCGACATTGGCTGCGTCGGTGCCGGAGGTGACCAATCCTGTTCCGGCATCGGCAACACCGGTGCAGGAGGTGCCCGCCCCTGTTCCGGCACAGGAAGTGAGCAACCCGATGCCGGCTCAGGAGGAAGTCGCATCCGTCCCGGGTGGATCAGATGTGGCAACCGTTTTCCAACCCGTGGTCACGGAAAACCCTGCGTCCACGGCAAACACCGCCCAGAATGTTGCCAGCATGCCCATCTCCACGGAGCAGGTGTTCTCTGGAGACATGTTCCAGGTCATGGTACTCGGTGGAGCTGACACCACAACGACCGTGGAACATATGGACAACCCGATGCCGGTCGATGTACTCCCCCTGCCCCCGCACATGGATGCGCCTTTGGCGGCCATTGATCCGCATCCGGTTGTCCTGTGAGGAGCGTAAATTGACGACACGCCCATGAAACCGATTGATTTCTTCGTCAAAATCAACCTTGGCCACATAAGCGCCGCAAATCATGGTTGTCATGATTGGCTCCATTTGGGTCTGAGTGCCACATTGTTGCAGAATATCTCGCAAATCCGCAAGAGTTCCCTTGTCCATCGGGGCAACACCATGAACACTGCTGAACACATCCATGCCGAGGTCACGAGCATGCCCGAGGAACTGGCTGATCACTAGAAATTCTTGATTTTTCTGTTTGATGTGCGCACCGTGCTTTCATATGAAAATCACCTTTGACCCGACTAAAAATGCCGCCAACATCATCAAGCACGATGTGTCACTGGATGCGGCAAGCCGGATCGAATGGAAAACGCTGTACTCGAAACAGGATACTCGACATGATTACGGTGAGGAACGCATGATTGGTTATGCATATATCGGCTTGCGCCTCTTTTGTGTCGTCTATACGGATCGGGATGACGTGCGTCGTATCATCAGTTTGCGCAAGGCCAATGCGAGAGAGGTAAAATACTATGCCGACACTTAAACCAGGTACCATCTGGCCAACAGAAGAAGAAGATATGGCCATTGCACAGGGCATCGCCAACGACCCGGATACCTACGAATTGCCAGACCAGGAATGGGCAGAACTGAGACCTCAAGCACATATCGGATATGAGTACTCTTCGACCAAGGATGATCGTGTCTCGATTTTTTTGTCACGTGAGGTTGTGGAGCGGTTTCGTGCTTCGGGAGCAGGATGGCAAACCCGCATGGACGCAGTCCTGTTGGATTGGCTCAAAACACACTCTTGAGTACCATCTGCCAAGGCCATTCGTCCGGCTGCCGATCAATTCATACCAACGTCCAGCCCCTCGGCACTTTTTCATTGTTGCCACGTCCGGGAAAGCCAGAGCCGTGACGGATCTGCCTCTTTCGGCAACTCCTGTAACTGAATCCGGGGAAGCCGGGATGTACTCCCCCTGCCCCCGCACATGGATGTGCCTTTGGCGGCCATTGATCCGCATCCGGTTGTTCTGTGACTTGTCTGGCAAGCCTTTGATGCTACTCAGGAGTCATGCAAATGTTGAATCTTCCAAAAAAACGTCAGTCTGGTGCTATCCCACGCTCTTGGCAAAGATCCAGATAAACCTGTATGGATTTTTCAAATTCATTTCCCAATTCCTCCACGGAGGAACCATAAAAATTGATCACGGAGCGTAAATTGACGACACGCCCATGAAACCGATTGATTTCTTCGTCAAAATCAACCTTGGCCACATAATCGCCGCAAATCATGGTTGTCATGGTTGACTCCATTTGGGTCTGATGCCACATTGTTGCAAAAAATCTCTCAAATCAGCAACAGCCCCCTTATCCATCTGCGGACGGGGATGTGGACGGTGTTGAACCATGAAAAATTCCCACCTTTAAAAACAAAATCTCCGGATCATACCGATCTTTCCAATAGGGATGCAGCGTATCCGGATAATATTCACGCGCCGAATAATAGGGGGTCATCTGGCAGGAAAAGCCATTCTTTTGAAAAAATTCAAGAATATCCGTGGCCCGGAACAAATTGACATGGCGACCCTGTTTCCGGAAATAGGCTTCCGGCTCCATGGTATAAATCTCCTGCAAGGGATGTGACAGGGGGCGATGACTGCCAAAATCGACGCAATGCAAAAAGCGCCCCCCGGGCGCGGCCAGGGAACGCAAGGCGGCAATACTTTCCGGCAAGGGAGAAATGTGTTCCAGGACCGAGTTGGACAACATGATGTCAAAATCCCCCCCCAGACTTTTTTGGAGGTGGGTATCCGGGACCACGGTGATCCGTTCCCGAACCATGCGACAAAAAGCATCGAATTCCAGACGCGGACCGAACAAGCCGGTAAAATCCCGATAACAACCCAGAAGATAGGGATTCTTGAACTGCGGATGATCCCAGACAGCGGGATCAAACATGGGTTCGGTGCTGACATAGGCCGAGCAGCCCAGAAACACCGCCAAAGGCCCCCAACCCAGATTGGGACCACACCCCAGCTCCAGGACCCGCTTGCCGGCGAAATCCAGCGGTGCCCAATCCGGATGCACCCGCCGGATGATCATTTCATAGCGATTGAGAAAGTCGAACGCCCGTTGCGTCCGGGAATATTTCGGGGAAGCAAAGATGGCATCCAGGTCATAGCGACTGGTACCACCCGGCAGCAGACGCCGTTGCAAGGCACGCACCACATCCCGTGGCGGTCTCTCCCACAGGGAACGCACGATACGGGCGGGAAGAGACCGGAATTTTTGCCACATGATCACTCAACCGGAAAAAAGTTCGGCACTGCTGGAGGATGCGGAAAAAAAATCGTTCATGCCCGACACCGGATCAGGGGTTCCTGGCGAACCTGCAACTCTTTGCGTACCTGACGCAACGATTGCAGCCGGCGATTTTCCGCATAAAGTTGTTCAGCCACTTCCGACTGATAAGCCGTCAGGCCGGACTGGATATCCGGGAGACGCCGCAACAGGCCATCGAGACGCTCCCGCCAACGCACCTTGTCGGTTGCCCGGTTGGTTTTGACCTGCGACTCCAGGAGCAGGAGCTGGACAACACCTTCCCACTCCTCGGTCAGGCTCGACAAGCGCTCATCCTCGATTTGATCAGGCCTGGCCATCAGATCCAGAAGCTTTTCCAACCGATCCAGGGTATCGTCCATGGTCTTTCAGAGACTCTTGGAAATCGAGCGTCCCGGAACAGTGCCTGCGCCCGGGGTTGCACCTGTTGCACTGGCTTTCACCTGCTTGATCGCCACCCGCCACCCATCCAGAAGCGTGGAGAGCTGGTTGATCACTTCCCGAATGTACGAGACATCCCGCGTCAAATTGGCCTGTGTCAGATAGTCGAGCATGAAACCATACAGCTCGAACAACTTGATGGCCACCTCCCCGCCTTTCTGGAAGTCCAGCGTACTCTGCAACTCGGAAATGATCGCCAAACCTTTCCGGAGATTCAGTTTATGCTCGGCCAGATTTTTGGCTTCCTTCTCGACGATGGCAAGCTCCAGGAAGCGAATAGCCCCCTCATACAGCATGATGAGCAAATCCTCCCTGGATGCTGTGGTGGCTCGTGATGTTTTATAGCTCTGCAATCCGTAGGACATATAGCCACCCCATCATGGTATCAGGAGACCAGCACTGATTTTGCCGCACCGCGCCAACCATCCAGCAAGGTTTCCAGTGGCGCGACGACCCGCGTCATGTATTCGACCCGGTGGGTCAATTCAGCCTGTTTCAAACTGTCCAGCATGAAAATATAGAGATCATTCAACTGGGCTGACAACTGACCACCATCCTTGAAATTAAGCGTTCTTTTCAGCTCTTCGATAATCCGGCAGCTCCGGTTGAGATTCCATTTGAACTCTTCGACCTGTTCATCGGCCAGGGCATCCTGGGCATCCTCGATGTAACCGATAGCACCTTCATACAATCTGACCACCACTTCAAGCGGGGACATGTCGAGGATTCTGTTCACCTCTGCGTTCATTCCTGCGCCACTTGATTCCACGATTTGGAGTTCCATCTTATTCTCCTGCATGCCCATTTTAAAATTCAAATCCATATACCCGTAACAGCCAGGAGGTCAGACGCTGCCCGACCCCGGCTTGCCAAGGCTACCCGGTGAAAGCTTCATTTCAAGCCAGAGAGTGCCTGTTGCAGCGCGGTTCCCTGGCCCTGCATCGAATTCGTTAATTTTTCCAGGTTGGCAAATTTCAAGGTCAAGCGTTCGCGCACCTTGTCCAGGCGTGCCTGTTCCCGATCCATCTGACTGCCCAGCGACGTGATCCGATAGCTGATTCCCTCGATTTTGGAGGAAACCGGACTGCCCGTACTGGCGGTCAGATCGGTCAACAAATCATTCAAACGATACGACAAGCCACGCTTGGCCCCCGCTGCATCGAAGTTGGCCTTGTCCGTCGCTGTCGGATTGATGGTGAAAATCGAGGAGATGACATCGTACCCTTGGGCAACCGCGGTAGCAAAAGCAGTTGAATCAAGAGACAATTTACCATCCGAGGTGCTGGAGCGAATGCCGATTTCAGCCAGCATTGAATAGGGCGACAAAACCGTATACGGACCACCTGTGGGAGAGGTGTTGTAGGTCGAGTATTGCAACTCCTGGCGCACCTGAGACAGGACAGTACGCGCCAATGAGGCATCCTTCTGCAAACGTCCGCCTTTGGTACCCTCCTTGTTGACAAAATCGACGATATCGTTGAAGGAGGAGATGAAATCGTTGAGACTCTCCTTCAGCTTGTCCGTATCGTTGGCAACCGCGAGGGTTTTGTTGGCACCGGTCGCCAAAAGATTCAAGGTCACCCCGGTCAAGGCCGTACTGACCGTATTGCTTGTACTGCTCACGGCAACACCATCGATCGTTACGGATGCATTGACCCCGGCCACATTCTGGGTCAGGGTGGGGGCACCACCGGTAAAATCGATTGAACTTCCCCCGGCGAAGGTCAGGGTTCCGGATCCTGCCGTCAAGTCAATACGTTGGGCAGCACCATTCAAGCCTCCCTCTCTGGCACGCAACACCAGACGATAATTTGTCCCGTCATACAGGACACTGGCATCGACGCCCGTGGTGGAAGAGGGATTGAGGGTTGTGTTGTTGTTGATGGCTGCCGCAACATCCGCCAAGGTCGATGATGCCGAAACCGCCGTATCGTAGTTGGTGCCATTGTAATTGATCCGGATGGTTGCCCCGGCTGTCAACGTATCTGTCGAGGTCGTGGGACCCGTGCCCGCGTTGGACGAAATAGACTGATTGGCCGCCAGGGTCGTCACTGTGACCGAATGGGTCGCCGATTGTGCATCACTGCTGGCCGTGGCCGTAAAAACGGTCGTATCCGAAGAAGTGACGGTATGGGGCCGGAAAAACGACGGATCCTTCAGCTCCACGGCCTTGGTATTCAGGGCCAGCAACTTCGTTTTCAGGTCGGAAATCGCACTGCGTTGTGAGGTGTAGAGCGCCTCCCGCTTCTGCAAAGCGGTCATGCGGGTCTGCTCGGCCTTCATCAACTGGTCAACGATATCCGACGGCAAACCGCTGGCCAATCCGCCAAATGTCACACTTCCGAGCGCCATGACCTATCCTCCTGGATAGTTGAACCCGATACGGGTTACGAGCCTACACCTTTGCATCGTACAAGACACCTTCCAGATCCTTCATGCGCCGGGAAAGGGCCAGCATGCTCTCACTGGGAAACTGATTCACCACCTCGTCAGTATTCTTATCGACAACTCGCACCACCAACTTTTGCGATTTTTCATCCACCCTGAACTGCAACGCGGTGGACCCGACCAGGGACTTGTTGAACTCCTCGACTTTGGCGTCCAACCAGGAGCGTTCGACCTGACCTGATTTGACTCCGGGAATTTTATCCCGTTCCTTGTCCTGCGCCAGTTTTTCCTCCGGAATGATTTTTTCCGGTTCCGTCACGCCTGGAATGGGTACCTCCCGCCGATCGACAGACTCCATACCGACCCCCGACCGGCGGGTCCCATCCGTTGCACTGCCATCCACATATCCCCACGTCATGTTGAGTGAGGATCCGATATTATTGACATCACTCATTGGAATGCCCTCGATTCTGCAAAATCAGGCCGCCACACCGGGCACGACACGATTTCCGGTCATCCCGCCGTCGTTATTTCCCAAGCAACTGCAAGGCCAATTGCGGCTGTTGATTGGCCTGGGCCAAAACCGCTGTTCCGGCTTGTTGCATGATCGCATTTTTGGTCAGAGTGGCTGTCTCTGCCGCAATGTCGGTATCCTGGATCCGCGACCGGGCCGCCGAAGTGTTTTCCACCATGTTGGACAGGTTGGCAATAACCGACTCGAACCGGGACTGCACGGCACCCAGGTTGGCGCGAATGTTGTTCACCTTGTCCAGGGCGTAGTCCACCATGGCCAGGGCCGAGTTGGCTCCGGCAACCGTGCTGACGGTCAAATCACTCAGACCATTGCTGTCTGCCGCCGCATCCAGGAATGAGGTCGCACCCCTGGTACCACCGGAGAGCAGACCGGTCAGGGTCGCATTGTCGATGCTGAAGCCAATGATTTCACCGGAAAACGCCCCAACCTGAAACTGTTGGTTGATGTAGCTGCCGGTCAACAGATTCACCCTGTTGAACGTCGATTGGTTGGCGATGCGCTGCACGTCCGACAGCAACTGTTGCACTTCCAGATTCAGACTGTTGCGGTCTGACGAATTGTAGGTGGAGTTGGCTGCCTGCACGGCCAATTCCCGGATCCGTTGCAAGGCACTGGTGGTTTCGTCCAGGGCACCTTCTGCCACCTGGGCCAGAGAGATGCCATCGTTGGCATTGCGAATCGCCATGTTCATACCGCGAATCTGCGCCGTCACCCTCTGGCTGATGGCCATGCCTGCCGCATCATCCCGGGACGAATTGATCCGCAACCCCGACGCCAACCGCTTGAAGGTCACTCCCAACGAATTGGTGGACTTTGACAAATTGCGTTGCGCATTCAACGAAGTTACGTTTGTATTGATATAAAGCGCCATGATATTACCCTCTTCCTGACATGACTCCGCATCATTCCTGTCTCGGACTCATCCTTGACCACAACCTACCCAAAACGTCGTCCGGGTATCAGATTCCGGCAGCCGCCCGCATCTGGCGTTTCGACCGTTCGGCCCGATCATTCTGCTCCTTGAAGTTTTGGCGCAGATTTTCGGGAATCAGGGGCTGACGCGGTGAATATTCCTTGAGCAGAATCTGCTTGCCCTGCCGATTCACCACATTCACGACCACAGGACCTGCCAGGTTGGTCCGCATCTCCTCGGGACGCCCCTCGGGAATGGTCACCAGGCAGAAAATTTCCACATCCTCACCCCGGATCAGACCAATGGACTCCGCATCCGGATCCTGGATGGCAAACTCCAGATCCGAGAAAAAGTCGAAGGGGTTGATGACAATGAAGGCAATTTCCGCTTCATCGACCGATTGCAGCCAGAAAAACGAGGAGTCCTCCCCATAGGGAAAGAGCAAAAACCGCTTGCTCAATGGGAATCCCAGCAATCCCTCGTTCAGTCGGATGATTTCACCTTCATCAAATTCCAACATGCCAAAACGTGTTCCCTGAAGTTCCATAATCAGTTCTCCATCCTGCCAACGAATCCCCTACCGGAGGAAATCAAGCAGGGACGTGTTCAGCACCTGCCGCTCGCTGCTCACAATCACCTGCAACGCTTGCGTCGTTTGTTCCAGACGACTCATCACCTCAAAAGCATCTGCACTCACATTCTTGGTTTTGGCCTCGGTCAGGCTCACGCCATCATCTTCCAGGGTGGAGTTGATGGCATCCACCTGGGCGGCCCGAATACCGGTGATGGCCTGCATATCCGAGGCTTGTGCCCTGGCTTCCTGAATCCGTCCCAGCCAGGCGTTGACCTCTTCGGTATCGGTCCGCATGAAGGCACCGCGCAGGGCGGTCAAGGCGGCCAACATGTTCACCCCGCGCCCGGGGGGCGACTTGCCGTTGATCAATTCATCGCCCGTGACATTGCCTTCCAGATTGCGCGTATCGGCAACCTTGATCCGCCGGTCCGCTTCCCCACCCTGGTAGGCCGGGATCACTTCGAAGAAGAAGGCATCTCCGTTGGCCTGAGTCTTGGTGGGTGTAGCCGTGAAGGAGACTCCGGTCGCCACGTTGATGGTTTGCGTTCCACCCGTTGCCTTGACATCCGTTGTTGTGCCATCCACATCCACCGAGTAGACAGGTGCCGCCAGGGCCACACCATTCGCATCCATGGTCTTGTAGGTCACCTTGACGCTCATAGGGACCGACGCTGGTTGTCCTGTCACCTTCGCGGCATAATCCGTCCCGGCCACATCGATGAATGACCCGGTACCACCGGCACGCATTTTCACTCCGGTGGCCATCACCACACCGTCACCAAACGGCATGCGTGATTTGCCACCACCAAACAGAGGCACCCCATCCATGGCCGTATTGGCATACTTCATCACATCCTGATACATCGCCAACACTTCCTGACCGGTCGCCTTCATGACCTGGGGCAAACCACCTGAATTGGATGTACCCATCTTGACCACCAGCTCCTGGGCGTCCTGAAACTTGTCCTGGATGGTCTGGATGCTGTGTTCCGCCATCACGAAACGTTCAGTCGCCATGCCTGTGGTCTTTTTCAGCGTCTCCACACTGGCCAGATCCGACGAAAACAGAAGGTGCCGGAACATGGAAGTCGGATCATCGGAAGGCCGGGTCAGACGATTCCCGGATGTGGTCTGTTCCTGGAGTTTGCGCAGATCCTCATACTTGCCTTGCAGAGAACCGGCCATGTTCCTGTACAACATTGTCTGGGTTACACGCACGACACCCTCCTGTCTCCGCCAACCTTCCCGCCAACCTTACCGTGCCATACCGAGGATCGATTGCAGCAACTCATCGGCAACCGACACCATTTTGCTGGAGGCCTGGAAGGCCCGCTGAAACTTGACCAGATCCGTCAACTCCTCTTCCATCGACACCCCGGAAACCGAATCCCGCATTTCCTGAAGAAAATCATGGGTGGATTTTTGCGCCACGATGGCCTGTTTGGTCTGGCTGCCGTCAACACCCACATCCCCGACGATATCCGCATACTGCCGACTGAAGGTTGTGCTGTGACCGGCAAAATTGAAGTTTGCCGTCCGCAGGGCACCCATCGCGATCACGCCGGCGTTACTCACATCGTCAAACCGGGGAAGACCGGCAGAATCCGTAACCACCCGGGATATGCCGAGCTGATTCGTATCCCGCAACAAGGCGGGGTTGACCACCATGTCCCGCGCCCCGTTGCCGCCAAACAACGCCCCGACTCCCAAAGCCGCCAGTATGTTGCTCGTGTCCGAAACCACCCCGTACACTCCGGTGGTCGCGACCGGGGTTGTCCCGGCAGGCACGGCCCCGGGTGTTCCGGGGATGACCTTGCTGCTGATCTGAAGCCGATTGTCGGCGGTGATGGTTGCCGTCACCGCCGGCGAGGCATTCAAGACATCCCGAATCTGCGTCAGACTCTGTGTGGCCGGATCAATATTGACTGTGGCCAGCGTCAAATTATCGGCATTCGGACCATAGGCAAAGGTGATCGTCCCCTTCTGCACCCGGGAGAGATCGGTCGGACCTCCCTGATACAGGGGGCTGCTTGCATCCGTCACCAGGGTTCCCACGGCCTTGGTCAACTCTTTTCCCAGCACCATCAATCCTGTCTGGCTCTTGTACATGGCAGGAGCCACGGATTGGCTGTGGACCACGTTCACCTGAAAGCGCACTTCATCGACCAGATTTTCCAGACGTGTCAAATAACCACCACCACCCTGAAGCACCTGATCCCGGATTTCCAACAGACCCTTCAAGGCTCCGCCGCCAATCTGCGCTGAATAGTCGAATGGTTTGCCGTCGATACTGATCCCGTCAAAACCCGTCGCCGTCCTCTGATTGTTGCGCGACAACTGCGTGACATATTGATCATCCACGAGGAGCTGCCCGGATCCGGTCTGAAGCATCATCCCGCCATTGGCCCCTTCCAAAACCTGCACATCGATCATGCCGCTCAGTTTATCGAGCATTTGCTGGCGTTGATCGAGGAGATCCAGGGGATCCGTTCCGGCACCCTTGGCCTGAATCACCTGTAGATTGATGTCACGAAAATTCTTCAACTGGCTGTTCAGGTCCTCCAGAACAACGTTGATTTCCTTATCGATGGGCAGGGCCATTTCCGACAGATTCTTGTGCATTTTGTTGGCTTGCAGGGTCAGACTCTGCGCATCGCTCACCACCTGGGCGCGGGCCACCGTGTTGGCCGGATTGTCGGCAGCGTTATCCACGGCATCGAAAAACTTTTCCAGACGCGAGGCAAAACCTTCCCCATTCATCTCATTGAATACATTCTCGATCTGTGTCAAAAACCGATCCCGCGCTTCCAGCCGTCCGTTCTCACCGGCACTCAACCGCAGCCGGCGATCCACGAGGTCATCCACCTTCCGATTGACTTCCGAAATCTGCACCCCTTCCCCGCCGGCTTCCCGTCCATGAGCTGACTTGGGATTCGCTTCCAGGGCAATCACCTGCCGCGAATAACCCGGTGTATTGGCGTTGGCGATGTTGTGCGAAACCACCTTCAATGCGCCTTGATTGGCAAACAGGCCCAGTTTGGAACTGTTCAGGATGTTCGAAATCGCCATGGGAAGTGTCCTTTTTTTCCGCTACCAACGCTACAACGGCCTTGTTTTTACAAATCCATCACGCAAGATAAGGCATGACAATGAAAATAAAGCAAATTGCATGCCAGCAACCACTGGCACGCCAAATCCGCCCTTTGATCCATTTCTGGTCGAAGGTGCGGTTTGCCTGTTTAACGCATACTTCGTGCCAACCACCATTTTGCCGCATTCACGGGGCATTCCGGACCAGAACGACCCCGGGTGGCCATAAATGGCTGGGAAAGATGGGCAAATGTTTCCCACTCATACCCATCCGGGCGGCATAATTGTCCGCCACCCCATGACGCACGGGTTTTGGCGTGTTAACTTTTTGTCGTCAACCTCAAGCGCCAACCACCAGGAACACCATGCAACAATCACCCATTCTGACTGTCGCCATTCGTGCTGCCCGCAAGGCCGGCAGCATTGCCCTGCGCCATTTCGACCGCCGGGACGAACTCACCATCCGCGAAAAGCATCCGCACGATTTCGTCTCCGATGCCGACACCCATGTCGAAAAAGAGATTCTCTACCATCTGCGCAAGGCCTATCCCCAACATGGCATCCTGGCCGAGGAGAGTGCCTTCGATAACAAGCTGCGCCAGGGAGCGTACTGGATCATCGATCCCATCGACGGCACCACCAATTTTCTGCATGGAATCCCCCACTTTTCCATATCCATTGCCCTGGCCCAGGATGACCAGATCATGGCCGGACTGGTCTTCGACCCGGTCAAGGATGAACTTTTTGCCGCCGAGAGAGGCCGGGGGGCCTTTCTCAACGACCGGCGCATCCGGGTTGCCAACACCAGATCTTTGGCCGATGCCTTTCTGGTTACCGGTTTTCCAGTCCATAACAGGGCTTTGCGTCCCCTCTATCTCCAGTCCTTCACGACACTCCTGATGGCGAGTGGTCCAGGTGTGCGACGCACCGGCAGTGCCGCCCTCGATCTGGCCTATACGGCTGCCGGACGTTTCGATGGCTTCTGGGAACTGGACCTCAATCCCTGGGATATTGCCGCCGGTGCCCTCCTCGTGCGGGAGGCCGGCGGTTTCGTCTCCGATCTCAATGGCGAAAATGGTTTTCTTGAATCCGGTGACATCCTGGCCGCCAATCCCCCCCTGCACGCCGAACTTTTGGCAACCATCCGCAGTTCCGGATTGTCCTCGCCAGCGGTCGGGCGTATCAGGTGAATATAAAAATACTTTGAATATGAGTATTTATTGGGGCTTCGCCCCAGACCCCACTGGGGCGTTGCCCCAGACCCCACTGGGGCGTTGCCCCAGACCCCACTGGGGGAAGAATCCCCCAGACCCCCTCTTTTCTTTCATTCGTTTTTTTTTGGGAGGATCCCATGACTCTGAAAAACTGGGTGCGGCCCAACATTCTGGCCATGGCCGGGTACGTCCCGGGAGAACAGCCCGCCGCCGGTCAACCCGTGATCAAGCTCAACACCAATGAAAACCCCTATGGACCACCGGACGTGGTCCGCCAGGCCATCGTCGCCGCAGCAGGCGAAACCCTGCGCCTCTATCCACCCCCCGATGCCAAACCGGTCCGGGAGGCGGCAGCCCTGGCTTATGGCGTCCAACCCGAACAGGTGGTGGTCGGCAATGGTTCGGATGATCTCCTGACCATGATTCTGCGTCTGTTCGCAGACACGGATCGCATCGTGGCCGCCCCGGATCCCACCTACACCCTGTATGAACCCCTGACCCGAATGCAGAACGGACGCTATGTCGCCGTCCCCTGGGAAGCCGATCTCTCCCTGCCGGTGGCCAAACTGGCCGCTCTGGCCGCCCATTTGATCCTTGTTGCCCGCCCCAATGCCCCCACCGGGCATGCGGTCAAATTGGCCGAGGTGGCGGATCTTTGCCGCCGCACCCCGGGCGTGGTGGTCCTGGACGAAGCCTATGCCGATTTTGCCGACGATACCGGTCTGGGATTGCTGGCGGACCACCCCAATCTGCTCCTGATCCGCAGTTTTTCCAAATCCCTGTCACTGGCAGGATTGCGCATTGGTCTGGGATTCATGTCCCCTCCCCTCGCCCAGGAGATGCACAAGGTTCGCGACTCCTATAACCTGGACCGTATTGCCCAGGCAGCGGCCACCGCTGCCCTGACCCATCTGGAAGCCTTCCGGCCCGCCATCACCGCCATCCGCGCCGAGCGTCGCCGCAGCACGGACCAGTTACGACAACGCGGCTTTCAGGTCCCGGAAAGCCAGGCCAATTTCATCCTGGCCACCGTCCCCCCCGGATCGCGCACCGGTGCCGACTGGACCGCCGCCCTGAAAAAAGAGGGAATCCTGATCCGCTTTTTTGCCGCCGATCCCCGCCTGACCGACAAGCTTCGCATCACCATCGGCACTCCCACGGAAATGAATGCCCTTCTCCAGGCCGTGGACCGGATCCTGGGCAATCGGGACCCGGACAATGCCTGAAATCAGTCGTTTCCTGGGGATCATCATCCCCCCCCCGGAATTTTTGCAAAATCTGCTCGTGGCCTGAACCCATTGCAATCAACCAGGATGGACCCCTGAACAGATCGTCAATATGAAAAATCCAAAAAAAGACAACAGGTCACAGTACGACACGACCATCAAGGACCTGCTCGAACACTTCCCGCAGCGCCTGTTGCAAATCCTGATCGGGCAACAAGCAGTCCAACTTCTTCCCGTGGAGTTTGCATCCACACAGAAAAGAATCCCGGATTTGATATTTCTCCTGAAAAATGATACGATTTTTCATCTGGAGTCCAATCTGGACAATCCTCGCGCTTT
>JADGCO010000089.1 GCA_015228935.1 Magnetococcales bacterium
GGGATGGAGGTCCAGGAGGAAGGGCTGTGCCCTTCCTCCTGGCGGGGTTTGGGGCTTAAGCCCCAATATAATCTTTCTTCCCAATTTTTTTATCCGAGGGTTAATGGACAGCCTCTAAGGCCTTAATCATCGTTTTGGCCATGGGCAGGGGCTTGGCGAAAACGGGGTCCAGGGGGCTCTGGCGACCGGACAGGTCCAGGACAGAGTCCTGGTGGGGTTTGGGGCGAGAACCACCCAACCAAAAATTGTTTCCAAAACTGTTTCCAAATGGCCGAAACGATGATCATGGCCGACTCGTTAATATAAATATTTTGCCAATTCATTTGTAACAAGATTGGCACCGTGAATTGTTAAATGTTGTTCGTCAACATAGAATATTAAGTTATTGTCGTGAGTTATGCATCTATCTTTCATAAAGCTATTGCAAAATATTTGTGAGGGATAAATTCTTATTATGTTATTATTATCTATAGGATCAAACAATTTACGAATTGTTGTTGTCCTGTTATTGTAAACATTATAGCTTGTTGTGAGAGGGAGAAGTTTGTCTTGATGATTGTACATAATAATTTTGTAAAGTGTGTGGGCTACATGATACCCAACTTCGGGAATAGGGTAAATTAGAATTATTTTTTTATCTGCATTTAATAGTTTGTTTATAATGTCCAGATATGACTTGCCAACCTGTTTCTTGCGTTCATCTTCAGAAAAATTACCGCTAATAGGTCTAAATTTTACATGCCATTTATTTGTTTCAATACCTCCTTCTTGATTATCAAAAGAGGTTCCTTCAAGATATTGCACGTATCTTGCGGCAAGAATTACCGTTTTTATTGTTTTTGATGCAATTATATTTTCCAATATGATTTTATTAGAGCGGTGGCAGTTGTTTTTAAAATCGTGAATTGCTTTTATGTTGAGTGAAGGAGGGCATCCAGGAAAAGTGTAGAATAATGCAGATTTATTTAAAATAGTCAATGTGTTATCCATGCTTTCCCGAAGCATTCCAGCATGGCTGTCCCCCCATAAAACAATTTCAGGATTCTTTTTTGTATTACCAATCATGCACCCGCCGTCCGGGTTGCATTGATATTTTTTATTGTTATGGTCTTGATAGGAAAAAAGAAAATCGCGGTAAGCAACTGGTATGCGTTCCTTGAATATTTTTATTTCGGAGGAATCGTTTCTGCTATAATAACGAACATAACTGCCGATTGTTATAAATATAAAACTCAATATCAAGCTGTACAATATGATTGATTTTTTGGAAACAATATTTTTATTTCTGAATGGTGTTTCAATATATTTCCATGTCAAATAAGAAATTATAAAATTAATCGTAATTAATATATAATAGATATAATGACTGACTGTGTTTATGATAAACATTCTTGCAAAAGCAAATAAAGGCTAGTGCCACAGATATAACGAGTATGAAATCAATCCGATTTTGACCATAAGTTTATTAGATAATAATTTCCCGATAAAAGTTTCCTGGCTGGAAAATAATATAATCGTGGATGCTCCAAATAATGGCAGTGCTGTTAATGCATTTGGAGAATTATGGGTTGAATCGATCAAGGCTATTGCCGTGATCATTAATATAAATCCGATAAAATCAAATATACTTTTATTTGTATCAGAAATACGGTTTTGCACATTATTTTTAATAATTGCCAGTATTGAACCTGACAATAATTCCCATGATCTTGATGGTAGTAAATAGAAGTTTATCTTTGGATGGGTTCCTGATAAATATTCAGACAGTGTTATTGATATTAATAAAATAAAAAAGATAAATATTGCAATCTTTCTGATATTTTTAGTAAACTTCCATGCTATGATAATAAATGCGGGAAACAGAACATAAAATTGCTCCTCAACCGCCAAACTCCATGTATGAAGTAAAGGGTATTCGTCACCTGGAGGCCAAAAATATCCTCCCGACCTAAAATAAAAAAATATGTTTGACGAAAAAGTGACAACAGAAATCAAACTATCGCTGAATACAAGAAATTGGTCCGGGTGTATCATCCATGATGGAATCATACATGCCAGTAAAACCGTAAACAGTGCCGGGAGAATTCTGCGAGCGCGTCTTTCGTAAAAATTTGCCAGAGAAAAATTTCCGGCTTGTGCTTCATGTATGATCATCGATGTTATAAGATAACCGCTGATCAAAAAAAATATATCAACGCCGATAAAACCACCGCTGGCCCAATTAAATCCAGCATGGAAAAATATGACAGGGAGAATTGAAATGGCACGCAGTCCGTCAATTTCCGGTCTGTACTTTAACGTTTTATTCGAAACTGACAAAGTATCCTCATGGTTTTGAAATTGTTGCCGAGGTAAACTTAGTCATCAGTATGTTCTCAAGAGATCCCATTTACAAGGTTTTTCGTGAACTTTACCGTGACCCCTGCTTGTTGAATCCAGAATTATATTGTTTTTGTGATCAGTTCAGCTCGAACCATCCACCTGATAGGGTTGGTGGTATTTTTTGATGACCTGACCAGCTACTTTACAAAACAGGTTGATTTCCCCGACTGTTTTCCTGCACTGCTTCGTATGTTGATGCCGGATTTTAAAAATTCATTCACATGATTTATGCGGAGAAATAAAAAAATGTTTTATTTCAGCATCTTGTATGATGTAATGGCGAACCTCGTTATCACAACCGTATTGACCAGGTTCGACACATGGGAGTAGAGTACCGCATGATTTTGCCGGTTTTTCTTTTCATCAGAGCAGCGCCGAGTTGACCATGCATCCTGAAGAAAATCGTGCCACTCCATCCCCGGGCAGGGTCGTTCTGTTCTACCATTTTTTTCATCCCGATGACGTGGTCAGTGCCCGGCTGTTCAGCGATCTGGCCAGGGAATTGTCGGCACGGGGTTGGCAGGTTACGGCGCATACGAGCAACCGCCTGTGGCATGATCCAAACCAGCGAATCGAGCCGGCCAGTGAAGTCTGGGAAGGGGTTCACATCATCCGGACTTCCCGGTTTGGGCTTGAACAAGGAGGTTATTTTTTGCGCCTTCTGAACGCCATCTGGATGATGTTCGGCTGGACGTGGCGGGTCCTGCGGACACCCAAACCAGACATTTTTTTGATCGGTACCGATCCACAATTTTCCCAACTGCTCTTTCCACTGCTCAAACTGGTTGCGCCGCGCACCCGGATTGCCTGGTGGTGTTTTGACCTTTATCCGGAGGCCATTGCTGCCGATCAACCGGGCAGTTTGTTGGCTGGCATGGCCATGATGACCCGCCACCTGATTGGACCTCTGTATCGTCTGATCGATCTCGTGGTGGATATCGGTCCCTGCATGCGGCACCGTCTGCATGCCTACACCCAACGCGGCAAACCCATCACCTTGACCCCGTGGGCCTTGGTGGAACCCCTTGAGATGGATCGTCCTGACCCCGCTGTCCGAACCCGATTGTTCGGGGAAAACTGTCGGTTGGGCCTGCTCTATTCCGGCAGTATGGGCCGCGCCCATGATTTTGAGTTGTTCCTCGAACTGATGCGCCGCTTGCGTTACACCCATCCTGAAATTCGTTTGGCCTTTGCCTGCCGGGGCAATCGCCTGGCCGCCCTTCAGGCCGCCGTCACACCCGACGATACCAATATTGCCTTTGCCCCTTTTGCCAGCGAGGCCGAGTTGGCACAACGCCTTGCGGCAGCCGATATCCACCTGTTGAGTCTGCGTCCCGATTGGGATGGGATTGTTGTTCCTTCCAAATTTTTTGGATCCCTGGCAACCGGGCGCCCGCTCCTGTATGCCGGTTCGGAAAAATCCGCCATCGGTCAATGGATCCAGGATTTTGATGTTGGCCTGCGGGTGGATCCTCAACAAATCGACCAGGTTGCCTCCCGCTTACAGGATATGGCCCGCCATCCGGAACTCCTGCACCATTGGCAACGCAATGCCTTTGCCGTCTACCAGCAACATTTCAGTCGCCAGGTGATCCTGAATGGTTGGAACGCAGCCCTGCTCGACCTGCTGGCCAACCCAGCCGCCATGACAGCCCGGACCCGATAAGGAACCAGCATATGCCCGTCCCTGACACATTTGCGGGTGAGATATGAATACCGAGACGTTTTGATGCATGAATTCCGTCGATTGCGCATTTTGCACGTGGTGCCTACCTATGTTCCGGCCTGGCGCTACGGCGGACCGATTCGTTCCATTCATGGCTTGTGTCGGAGTCTCGTGCGATTGGGACATGAGGTCCATGTATTTACCTCCAGTCTGGATGGGCCTGGTGAACTGAACGTACCCTTGTGTCAACCGGTCAATCTGGACGGGGTCATGGTGCGTTATGACCGTCCGGGTTGGCCGCGTCGTCTCTACCGGTATCCAGGATTGCGGGTTGCCTTGCGGGACCATCTATCCGGTTTTGATCTGGTCCATCTGCACGGGGTTTTCCTCTGGTCAACCTGGGTGGGGGCACGTCTGGCCGAACGAAGTGGCAAACCCTACATTGTCTCACCCCGAGGTATGCTGGTTCCGGAGTTGATCCGGCGGCGCAGTCGCTTGGCCAAGACACTCTGGATCCGCATGGTAGAACAACATACCCTGGTCCATGCCGCTGCCCTGCATCTGACCGCCACCCGCGAACAGGAAGACCTGGAACAATTGGGCATCGAGACCGCACCGGTTCATGTCATTCCCAATGGCCTTGATCCACCGGATCTGTCCGGCAAGGCCTTGCCTCTCAACCTGCCTCAGGCCGTGTTGGAAGCAGAACGGGGCTTTATTTTATTTCTGGGCCGGGTCAATTGGAAAAAAGGTCTGGATCGCCTCATCCGGGCCTTGCCTGCTGTTGCCCAGGGGGTTCTGGTGGTGGCCGGCAATGATGAGGATGGCTATCGGCAGCATCTGGAACAATTGATCGCCCAATTGAACCTGACAGATCGGGTCCACTTTATCGGGGCGGTGGATGAACAACAAAAATGGGGCCTTCTGCAACAGGCCAGAGTTCTGGCCTTGACCTCCTATTCGGAAAATTTTGGCAACGTCGTCCTGGAAGCCATGCAAATGGGATGTCCAGTGGTGGTCACTGCCGAGGTGGGACTGGCCCGCACGGTCTCTGAAACGGCGTGTGGGATGGTCAACTCCGGCGACCCCACCACCCTGGCCGAACAACTCCGTTACATGCTGGATCATCCGGAAGCCGGCAAAAATCATGGACGTAACGGCCAACGTGCCGTCCAGGAACGGTTTACATGGGACGCAGTCGGAACAAGCATGACCGCTCTTTATC
The DNA here is from genome assembly GCA_015228935.1 of Magnetococcales bacterium. Classification (NCBI taxonomy): domain Bacteria; kingdom Pseudomonadati; phylum Pseudomonadota; class Magnetococcia; order Magnetococcales; species Magnetococcales bacterium. The sequence continues at coordinate 5,274 of JADGCO010000089.1, forward strand.
GGGATATTCTGGCCGGGTTACCCGCCGGACCGTCTGTGCCGATTTGACGTGCCCAAATTCTTGATGTTCCAGGTGTAGCGAAACCGACGTTCCGGGAGTGGCGAAACCGTAAAAAAAGTGAACATGTCAATTCGGATCGGTTGCTCCACTACTCTTTGGTCCACACGCTCCAATGACTCTCCACAAACTCGTTGACTGTGGGCGGTTCATCCTGGCTTCTGTCGATGCGGGCCGTGATTTCGCGCACTTTCCGGGTCAATCCCGACAGGTTTCCCTTGAAAAGCATCAACACCGGACCGAGCTTTTCCAGTTGCGGCTGACCCAACTCGGCATCGCTGGCAAAAACCATGAACGTATCCTTGCCATAAGGAGGCTGTACCCGCATGTTGAACTTGTCCCCTTGGGCCGGGTCGGGAAGGGTGTGGGTCACACCACCCTGGAAACGAACATTGTCCCGGCCACGCAGGGCATTGGGCAGGAGTTGAATGATCTGACCTTCGTTGGTCAAATCCACCACCCTGGCATGAAAATCCCGATTGCCACGGAGATGCACCCGGATCTCTTCACCGCGCCGGTATGCCTTCTGTTCGGTCCAGACCCTGACAGTCAGGGGCAAGGTCGGGTCTGCAAGGATGCGGGGGTTGTCCGGGGCCAGATTGACGGCATACCGGATTTCAGCCCGGATTCGCACCCCCGTTTTATCTGCTTGCGTCCAAGGCTGTTGATCGAGAACAGCCACTTCTTCACCATTGTCCGAAGGCACAATCCGAAAAGAGATGGCCTGACCATCCCGACTGCAACGACTGACGATCTGCTGTCTGGCCAACTCCATGGCCCGTTGTTTGGCACTCTCCAGTGCGGAAAGGTGCGATTTGTCTCCGGCTGACAAGGCATTGCCACTGCCCACCACTTCCACCAGGATTGAATGAATCTCCCGGTCGGCAACAGGAGTTGACAAAGATGCTGTATTGGGTAAAGCCTCTGAGGGTTTTTGAGACGACCCAGGCTTCTCTTCAGTAACCGGCAGTATTTTTTCTGGCGAATTTTGAACAGGTCTGGATTTTTCATCGGCAACCGGAGGCGTTTGATCCTGGACTACCGGACGAGCAACATCGAGCGATTTTTGGATCGCCCCGGATTTTTCATCGGTAACCGGAAGCGTTTGATCCTGGACAACCGGACGAGCAACATCGAGCGATTTTTGGATCGCCCCGGATTTTTCACTGGCAACCGGAAGCGCTTGATCCTGGGCAACCGGACGTGCATTGTCGAGTGATTTTTGGAACGGCCTGGATTTTTCTCCGGTGACAGGATGTGTCTTGTCAGGCGACTTTTGGTGAGACTCGGATTTATCGTCAGCAGTCTGAGAGGCTCTTGCATCTGATTTTTTGGGAGATTCAAATACTTTTTCGGTATCGTAATCCAGAAGTCCAATCTTGTACGAATAGAAACCGCCAACTCCCGCCAGGACCATAAGCAACAATCCAATCAACAACCGAAATCCAAGAGAAGATTTTTTGCCTTGCGTCGGTTTGGAGGTTAAGTCACTTGAAACCTCTTGCCGGGTGGATGAGAAACCTTCTCCGGGAGAACCCTGGGACCTGGAGAGTGGGATCATGGTCGGTGAAGAGAGAATGACCGTTTTGTCCGGATCCGAGAACAAGTTCCGCCACTCGGCAATGGATTGTGGCCGGTCCCGTTCCCGGAGTTGCAACCCCCGATCAATCGCATTCAGGAATGACTCTGAATACTGGCCCCGACCGACTTCGAGCGCTGGTCGCAAGGTATCTTTCTGCTGGTTGACCCAGGATTGCATTCGCTGGGCCGCCCGGGCCGGTTTGCTTTGCGCCACCATCAGGTACAATACACCGGCCAGGGCAAAAATATCGGTCCAGGGACCTTGCTGTCCCTCATGATCGAATTGTTCTGGAGGGGCAAAATCCGGTGTGGCAATGACGGTCAATTGCCGATTGTCCGCCACGTTTCTGGTGGCCCCAAAATCCAATAAAACGGGTGACCCATCCAGACGAATAAAAATATTCGCCGGTTTGATATCCCGATGCACAAATCCTTTGCTGTGCAACAACTGCAAACCATCCAACAACGGATTGAGAAGGTCCATGATCTCCTCTTCCCTGAGCTTTTCCGACCGTTTGCCCAGGAAGGCCAGAAGATCCATGCCTTCCTCGTACTCCATGACAAAACAGGCTGTGTTGTTGGCTTCAAAATAATTATAGACCCGAATGATATTGGGGTGTTTCAACTGGGCCAGGGTACGGGCTTCCTGAAGAAAACGTTGCAGCAAAAGGGCAAAAAGCTCCCGGTTTTCATCGGCATTGGGTTGGACGGTGGCGTCATCCTGACGGGCAGCGATCTGCCCGGGCAAAAACTCCTTGATGGCCACCTGATGGTCCAGGTTGACATCCTGAGCCAGATACGTGATACCAAACCCCCCCTGTCCAAGAACTCCTGTGATCTGATATTGAAGAAGTCTGGTACCAATTGGGAGCGCATTGTTTGTTCTGGGGCTCATGACAAATTCAACTCCCGCTACCGGAATCCGGCACAAAAATCGGCCCTGTCCATCAAGCCGGACACCGGGAACCAAGGAACGGAGATGACCTGCTCAGGCCATCTCCACCAGTCCAAACCCGATCCATCCGGAATCCTCCACCCCGGGATTGTTCGAAAAACCGACCTGTGCGGGTGGAGGAATCTTCCTACATGGGTGGGGGAATTACCGGCTTATTGACTTTAACCCTGACCTTGAGTTTGGCTTTTTTGCCGCTTTTTTTGACTTTTGCGCATTTCTTGGATTTTTTGACGGCGTGTTTTTTCTTTTTTTTCTTCTTTTGAGGACGAGCATCCTGTCGATTGTCGAAGCCCTGCTCATATGTCGGGACAGCGTCTTCCGCCTGAGCAGGAGCGGTCGGCACGCCAAGAAAAGCTGCGGAAACAACAGCAGCGATGATCAGCCGGGATACTGAATGGGACCTGCACATCTTGCCTCCTGACAGATATCGAATTGAACCAAACCATGCGATTGTTGCACTGTGATTGCCCACTTTGCCAACATTTTTTCACATCACCCGGGGTTCAGCCCGCATGTCGTGAAAAAATATTGTCGATACAAACCTGGAAAAAAAGGTGCCTTCCGTTCACAATACACGGAAAAAAGCCTTCCGTGAAGGCTGGTCAAAAACGGTCTGGAGAAAACAGCATGGTGGACACTCAGGACAAATTTCGCGCTCTCATGGAAATCACTCGGCGTCCGGCAATCACGTTTGTCGGAGGAGAGGGGGACTGGCTGTTGGATCAGGATGGCAATCGCTATCTGGATTTCATTCAGGGTTGGGCCGTCAATGCCCTTGGCCACTGTCCACCAACTGTGGTGGCTGCCATCAGCCGCCAGGCTGCCACGCTGATCAATTGCAGTCCGGCCTATTTCAACGAGTCAGCCCTCGCCCTGGCTGACCGTCTGACAAGTCATAGCTGCTTTGATCGGGTATTTTTCTGCAACAGCGGTGCCGAGGCCAACGAAGGGGCCATCAAGCTGGCCCGCAAATGGGGTGGATTGCACCGCGACGGTGCCTTTGAAATCATCACTTTCGACCATGGCTTTCATGGCCGTACCCTGGCCACCATGTCGGCTTCGGGCAAACCGCAATGGCAAAATTTGTTCGAACCCAAGGTTCCCGGTTTTCGCAAGGCCACCTTGAACGACATGGAGAGCGTGCGGCAGGCCTGTACCCCCAAAACCGTCGCCATCATGCTGGAACCCATCCAGGGGGAGGCAGGCGTTCTCCCGGCTGCGGACGATTTTCTGCGCGAACTGCGCGACTTTACCAAAAAAGAAAACCTCCTCCTGATCGTGGACGAGGTCCAGACCGGCATGGGTCGTACCGGAAGCCTGTTTGCCTACGAACATGCCGACATTCAACCCGACATCATGACCCTCGGCAAGGGCATGGGGGGTGGTGTTCCCCTGGCCGCCCTGCTGGCCCGGGAAGAGGTGACCTGTTTCGAACATGGCGACCAGGGTGGCACCTTCAATGGCAACTCCCTCATGACGGCTGCGGGGCTGGCCGTCATGGATGAAATCCGGCAACCCGGCTTTCTGGCCCAGGTCAATGCCCATGGAATGCATTTACGGCAGTGTCTGGAAAAAATTTCTGCAAAACACGGTCTCGGACCCGTGCGTGGCCGGGGGCTGCTTTTGGCCCTGGACCTGAAAAAACCAATCGGCACTCAGGTTTCCGAAAAGGCCCTGGCGCGGCATCTGTTGCTCAATTCGCCCCGTGTGGACTCACTCCGCTTCATGCCGGCCCTGAATGTCGCCCGCGCCTCCATCGACCAGATGATTGACATTCTCACCGTGATTCTGGCAGAAACATACTGATTTCTCTTGTGTGACTTGACAGGGATTCCGCCATGACCCTTTCCAATAAAACCGGCACGGACAGAGCGTTTGGTCTCGTATTTGCTCTCCTGTTCGGTATCCTCGGCCTGTGGCCCATGCAACAGGGTCATGCACCGCGCATGTTTTTCCTGATTGCAGGCGGTTTGTTGCTGGTCATCGCGCTCATCGCCCCGCACTTGCTGCATCCTCTGAATCGCCTCTGGCTGGCATTCGGCGAACTGTTGCACCGCGTCATGAATCCCCTCATCATGGGCATTCTGTTTTTCGTGGTCATCACCCCCATCAGTCTGGCCATGCGCCTGGCCGGCAAGGATGGACTGCGGCTCCGAATCGATAGAAATGTCCCCAGCTACTGGATCGTTCGTACACCTCCGGGTCCGGAACCGGAGAGTTGCAGACATCAATTTTAAACCTGGTCTTCGTGAACAAACAAAATCAGGCTCCCGGGAGAAATCAACATGTCCTTTTTTGCCGAATTCTGGGCTTTCCTGCGGGTACGAAAAAAATTCTGGCTCCTCCCGGTGATCGTTCTGATGGGGCTGTTTGGTGCCCTTCTTGTTTTCAGTCAGGGGTCCGTGTTGGCACCATTCATCTATACGCTCTATTGACAGCCGATGTCCGTGCTTGCCAATGATCCCGGTTGCCGTACTTTCTATTGACATCTGGATTCACTCCTGATCACCGGTTTCCATCTATTGAGATCTGGATTCACTTCTTGATCGCCGGTTTCCATGCCTTCCATTGACAGCCGGATTCGCTCCGTCTGCCAATGACCGCCGGGTTCGCCCTGTCTGCCAATGACAGTCGGATCCGCTCTGTCTTTCGACTATTTGGGGGAGAATTCATGCGGATACTCGGTATCTCCGCCTTCTATCACGACAGTGCCGCTGCCTTGGTCCGAGACGGCAGCATCGTCGCTGCGGCCCAGGAGGAACGTTTTACCCGCAAAAAACATGACCCGGAATTTCCCCGCCACGCCGTCGAGTTCTGCCTGGCCCGGGAAGGGGTGACCCTGAAAGATGTCGATTATGTTGCATTTTATGACAAGCCCTTTCTGAAATTCGAGCGTCTGCTGGAAACCTATCTGACCTTTGCTCCCCGGGGCTTCAAGTCCTTTCTTGCCTCCATGCCCGTCTGGATCAAGGAAAAGCTTTTCCAGAAAAGAGTGCTGACCCATCACCTCACCGAACTGGGTGGTCAACCCTTTCCGGAAGAACGGCTGCTGTTTCTGGAGCATCATCAAAGCCATGCGGCCAGTGCCTTCTATCCGTCCCCTTTTCGATCCGCCCTGGTGTTGACCATGGATGGGGTCGGCGAATGGACCACCACGTCTGCCGCTATCGGCAATGGTAACCGTCTGGAAATATTCAAGGAAATCCATTTCCCCCACTCGCTGGGGCTTCTCTACTCGGCGTTTACCTATTATACCGGCTTTCGCGTCAATTCCGGGGAATACAAGGTCATGGGGCTGGCTCCCTACGGAGAGCCACGCTATGCCGCAAAAATATTCGAGCATCTGCTGGACCTGAAAGCCGACGGCTCCTTTCGCCTGAACATGGATTATTTCGATTATTGCACCGGTTTGACCATGACCAACGCCAAATTTGCCCAACTGTTTGGCGGTCCCCCCCGGGATCCGGATGATCCCCTGGAACAACGCCACATGGATCTGGCCACCTCGGTACAGGTGGTGATCGAAGAGGCCTTGTTGCGTTTGACCCGGGCGTTGGGTCGGGAAACCGGTCAGAAAAATTTGTGCCTGGCAGGTGGTGTGGCCCTCAATTGCGTGGCCAATGGCAAGGTGTTGCAGGATGGACAGTTCGAGGCGATCTGGATCCAGCCGGCATCCGGTGATGCCGGGGGCGCACTGGGTGCTGCCCTGGGGGCCTACTATGGATTCCAGGGTCAAACCCGGCTTGTGCAGGGAGAGACGGATGCCATGCAGGGGAGTTATCTCGGACCGGATTTTTCCCGAAGTGACATCGAGCAACGTCTGACAGCCGAAGGTGCCGTCTTTCACACCCTCTCCGACCCCGACCTCCTGGAGGCGAGTGTCACCGACTTGGCGGCGGGCAAGGCCTTGGGCTGGTTTCAGGGTCGCATGGAGTTTGGTCCGCGTGCCTTGGGCAATCGATCCATTCTGGGCGACCCCCGCTCGCCGTCCATGCAGACCACACTCAACCTCAAGGTCAAGTTTCGCGAATCATTCCGGCCCTTTGCCCCTTCCATCCTGCGGGAGGATGTTGCCGACTGGTTCAATCTGAATGGTGACAGCCCCTACATGCTGCTCGTGGACGAAGTGGCTGCCCACCAGCGCCTTCCCAAAACCGCCGCCGCTGACCAATTGTTCGGCATTGAAAAACTCAAACTGCCTCGTTCCACGATTCCCGCTGTCACCCACGTCGATTATTCAGCCCGCATCCAGACTGTCCACCGGGAGACCAATCCGCGTTATCATGCCCTCTTGTCCCACTTCAAGGCGAGAACCGGTTGCCCGGTCCTGGTCAACACAAGTTTCAATGTGCGCGGTGAACCGATTGTCTGCACACCCGAAGATGCTTTTCAGAGATTCATGCGCACCCATATCGAAACTCTGGTGGTTGGCAATTGTCTATTACGCAAGGAAGACCAGAAACCATCCCAGGCACCGCCGATCCCGGAGTATTTCGCTCCGGATTGACCGCGCAGCGGTGCAGCCGATTCCGGAGTGTTTTATCCTGGATTGACCACAACAATGCAGCCAGAAATCGGAAGTCGCATGGACCCCATTCGTTTCAACAATGCCCAAGAGTGTGCCCACTGGATCTCAACACAACGACACACTTGGCAGGAGCGAGAGCTGGTTTTCGACCCGGCCTGGGTTCCCCATCTGGATCCCATGGACTTGTTGTTTTTGGCTCATTTTCATCATCAGGCCGCCCGGTGCATCGCGCAGTCAGCGCTGACGCCACCCCGGGTACTTGAAATTCTTTCCCGGCATGCCGACCGGACCATCCAGGCCTGTGTCGCCGCCAATCCGGCCACCCCGGTACCCGTTTTGGAAGCCTTTGCCCGTCATTACAGCCGCAACCTGGCCTCCCAGGCGCAACGCAATCCGAGCCTGCCGCATCCACCGGCCCAGGTGCAACGCAATGCCCCGGTTTGCAACACCGACCTGGCCATTCTGAAAAGTCGCCATTCCTGGGAAGAGCCTTACTATCGGTTTACCCGTACCCTGGATATTCTGGCGCAGGTCACCCGGGTCTCAGCCGGACAGACATGGCTCGATGCAGGGTGCAGTTATCTGATGTTCATCTATTTTGTCTTGGAACGCTTTCCCGTCCACATCACCGGCCTTGACGATTGGAATGAGGCTGACAAGGATCTCATGTACCAACCACCGGGAACATGGGAATACCTGCAACGGGATCTTGAATTTGATTTTCATCTGGATCAACGGCAGTTTGACTTTCTCTCCGCCCTGGAAGTCTTGGAACATATTGTGGATACAGACCGGTTTTTGGAGAATTGCCACCGGTACCTGAAACCGGGCGGTTACCTGATTCTCACCACACCCAACATCAACAGTCTGCGCAACCGCATCACAACGCCCCTGGGCATCTACCCCAACGCCCTTGAATATCGTATTGTCAACTATCACGTCCGTCTCTACAACAAGGCCAATCTGATGACCCATCTGACGGAAAAAGGATTCCATATAATCGCCGTGCGTGGAATTTCATTTCTGCCACAGCGACTGTTATTCTCAACGCCTTTGCGAAAAATGTCCGAGTGGCTGGCCGACCGCCTACCCCAGTTTTGCAATAACATCCTGGTCATTGCGCAGAAAAAATGAGCCGGATCGATGCATAAATTTGAATCAATGATGTCATTTTGCGTTCAAAAATAAGGTCCCAGGTGGGGACGTTCCCGATGTCGAAAGAAAGGCACATAGTTGACATCGAGTTGCCGGATATGGTCAAAAAGGGCATTTTTCAGTTCCATGGCCGTATTTTGGCAGTAAACCAGATCCTTGACTGCCACCCGCCGGCGAAACCGGGTCAAATTTGCCGACAGTTTTTGATGGGCCATTTTGTGCTGGCGCAGTTCCGGATAGCGCTCTTCACGCATGGATTCCTCTTCACTGGCAAACAGGCCACACCCATAAATTTCAAGCTGTTTGGCCAGATTCAGCAGGATGAGCCACCCCTCTTCCCCGGCTTCCGGAGCGGACAACCCGGTCAGGGCCCGATTGATCTCAAGGATCAAATCCATCAAATGCTCATGGGCCTGATCAAACCGTTCAATGCCCAGTTTCGTCATTTCCTGGAACCACTCTCTTCTGGTTTCCTCCCAATTGACGCTGTTCATGAACGACATCCTTCCAGGATTTTCATGCATGGCAACCATCTGACAAGGTGTTTCATCGCGTAGGGTCCGTATCTGTTTGACAGTTGAGTCAGTTCATGGTTGACGGTCAAGGTTCGACAGCATGACCAGAGTGGCCATGCTGACACCGATCCTGTTGACCGGCAATGGAGATTTTCATTCATGCTGCATCGTCATGCTTTATGGCAAATTGGCCAGGTCTTCCTGGCAAAGTCGGGTATCTGGATGATCGGGTCCCAGGCCGGCGCGATACGCCTTGACAGCACGCTCAAGTAGATCCCGTGCCTGATCCCATGCCTCCATGCGTCGGTACACCTGTCCAAGATTATGAAAATGGCATGCCAGATCTGGATGATCAGCACCTTGATGCAGGGTATGGATGTGCAGTGCCTGCTTGAAGAGTTCCACGGCACGATCCGTTTCCCCCAGGTTCAGGAGAACTGCGGCCAGATTGCTGGCATTGATCGCGACGTTGGTATGGGTTGCGCCATAAAAAGTTTCATCGATGCGCAGGGCACGTTCCAGGAGAAGTCTGGCTCCGCGCAAATCTCCCATATCCTCCAGAACGGCTCCCAGATTGTTGGCACAGGAGGCGATGGCCGGATGGTCCGGGCCATAGGCTTTTTCCACCAGGGACATGGCATACTGTAATAACTCCATGGCTCGATTGTAATTTTCCCAGCCATGATAAAAAACACCCGCCTGATTGAGAATCTGGGCAATGGTTTCCGCTTCCACCCCCCAGTGACTGGCCCGCAAGGCCGTCACCGCCGCCAGGGGTACCAGATGACCCGGGCGTCGCCACGCTTCACGAGCGGTGCATCGCCAGGCAAAATTCCGGTCGATCAGGTGCAAAGCTGCTGCGGCCCGTGATCGTTGTTGACGTTCGGAAAGTGTCTCCAAAACCAAGGCTCGAATACCGGGGTGTACCTGCAACAAGGCTTCATGGATTTGGACCAGGTCAAGATTGACCAGCACCTGGACAGCATGCTGCCAACTCTCAATTTGCAAAGGCAACTCCTTTGAAACCCCGGGTATCGAGGTCTGCTCGGCGATCAGGACTGACAGGGGAATGTCCGTTTCAAAAAATACCAGTACCTCCAAAAGTTTAGCTGCCAGGGGAGAACTCACTTCCAGCTCTTGCAGAGCAAGCCATCCCAGGCGTTCCAGGGAGGATTTACGGGATTTATGTGGCCGGTGCAACGCGGTCAGCAGGTTGGCACAATCTCTGTTTGTGTTCACCATCCAGGCTGCTGCCAGGGATATTTCCAACGGGTTTCCCTGTAACTCGTTGACCAGATCAGCGCCATCCGGCCCCAGATCCCGGCCCATCTTGCGCGAGAGACAGGTCACCCCTTCTTCGGGCGAGAATGCATGCAAAGGACACAGGACATCCACCATCCCGTGCCAACGCTTCTCCTGGGAGGAAGTCACCAGAATGCGTCCATTTCTGGACTTGGGCAGCAAAGGCCGGACATCCTTGGGTGAAAAGGCCTCATCGACGATCAACAGCCAGTGGGAATTGCGCTGAAAAAACTCCTCCAAACGTGCTTGCTGCTCCTGAATGGAACCCTGCTGCAAATTCAACAAAACGGCCAGGGAGAGCAAATCCTCCTCGATCAATTCGGGGGCATGACCCCGTATCCACCAGACCAGCTTGAAATCATGCATGCAGCGGTGGGCAAACTCCAGGGCCAGGGCGGTTTTGCCGATTCCCTCGGGACCGGTTACGGCCAGGGTGCCGGAGAGAAATTGATTTCTTAACAGTTCCAACTCGTTATGGCGACCGATGAATGTTTGCGCTAACGGAAGGTTGTTCGGGGGCGGCGGGCGAAAGGCAATTTCATCCGTATCCGGTACCATTTCCGCCAGATCCGGGTCTAACCCCGGCACCCGTGATAACAACGGAAAACGGGAAGCAATCCACCGGCGAATTTCTTCTACCCCGGGGGCAATATTGTCCTCCTTGATCTTCAAGGATGATTCAGCAGGACGCTGCCGGCTCGATTGGGCGCTGCATGTTGGAGAGGAAGACCCATTCCGGTCGGGCAGGCGTGCATTTTCTGTCGCATCTGCATCGGCATGCACCAGGTGAATAACCAGATCCGGAGAAAAAGAGAGAGATTTTCGCTCTGCATCCAGTTTGGTTGAAACATCCCATCCACGAATCAACCCCTCCCATCGCATGACCTCCAGGTGGGGTGTCAGCGCATCCAGGAGAGCGGCATCCTGAAACGCCTGCTGAAACAGAACAAACGGTCGGGATGGCGGTGGAGGCATGAGATGCATCGTGTGTTCCTCGAAAAATGAGCGGCTCAATGCAACCATCATGGCACAAGGGATTTTTTCTTTCCAGTATGAAGCAGGGAAAACGGTATCCGGGACGACTGCAAGGGCCGGTCAGAGGCTGTCTAATAACTTGTTAATTTCAAAAAAACGAATGAAAAACTGGGATGGAGGTCCAGGAGG
>JADGCO010000090.1 GCA_015228935.1 Magnetococcales bacterium
CATTTGGTCATATCATCGTCGGTTTATGGAGACTGCAAATGAAAAGTTCCATGCCAGATCTGGAAATGGAAATGATCACGCCAGAGTACGTTGCACAACTTGGGAAGGAGTGGCTCGATTTTCTGGTGGACACAACACCGGACAAGGAGCTTTTTTCTTTGCCAAAACTTGAACATCGCCTGGTGCAGGAATATCGAGACGGATGTCAGGAAGGCGAGAGAAATGGCGAAAAAAAAGGCAGGTCGAAAATGCTCACACGTCAGTTGGAACGTCGCTTTGGTCATGTTCCTGACTGGGCCAGTGAAAAAATTGCCAAAGCCAACCAGCCCACTTTGGAAGAGTGGTGTCTGCGCATATTGGATGCACAATCGTTGCATGAGGTATTTGCTGAGCCTTGAGCAACCAAAGGGTCCAGTTCTTGGAGGTCGTCACTTGGGCCTTTGTCTCCGCCGGGGAAAAACCCCTCCTGCAATATCATATTTATTAAAGTTTTTTTGCCAGGTTCCTGACGTCAAATCAACAACAAGACGACCTGGAAACAGTGATGGAATTATCCCACGCTCCGCTCCTGGCATTGAATACCAGACAGGAATGAGTCACGGGAGCCGCCACGCTCAGGAGTGTTTTGATGGACTCGGTGGCGGCCACACTGGCCACCAGACCGGCCAGGATGGATCCCGGCGCGGCGTGGTCCAAGGCGTCGGCCTGGGCTGCAACGGTGTCGGTTTCTCCGGAGGAAAAATATCCAGAATCCGCGAGTGATTGGGTCATGCAGGCCAGGCAAGGTCCTCCTGGCCGGATCTGGTATATCTCTCCCTGTCGGGGATTCCATCGGGCGACGATCAGGGGAATGTTTCGCTGGCGGCAAAGCTTTTCCAACAGATGCGAGGTGTCGGCATGGTTGCCGCAGTCCAGAACCAGGTGGCAAATTTCCGGCAGGGAGACGGACACTGCGCCGGTCAAGTTGGTGACAATGGGTGTGGTGCGCACGTCCGGGTTCAAGGCTTGCAGGGCCTGGGCCGCTGAAACGACTTTTGGGGTGCCGAGGTGCTGGCGGGTATGGATGATGTCCCGGGCAGGCGTGGCCGGGGTGACGTGGCCCGCATCGATCAGGGTGAGATGACCCACGCCCGCTCCCGCCAGATAAAGAGCCGCCACGGAACCCATGGCACCCACCCCGAGCAGGACCATCTCCGCAGCCAACAGCCGGGCTTGGCCCGAGCCTCCAACCTCCCGCAACATGATCTGGCGGGAGTAGCGATCCAATTGGGCTTCGGTAAAATTCACGGCATGGGTCTCCGTCTCTTCGCTCTGTCATTCCCGGGATCTGGCCACACGGAATCCCAGGCTTTCAAAGCGTTCCTCTCTGGAGATGCCTCCCCGGTTGGAACAACGCACATACCAGGCCGTTCCATCCCACGAACCGCCCCGATAGACACGGTTGGCATTGCTGCCTTCGAAGAGAGGATCGACAGGTGCATGTTTTGAATAGGCCTGTTCGTGATAGGCATCCTGCACAAATTCCCAGACATTGCCGAGCATGTCATATAAACCAAAGGCATTCGGACGCAGTTGGCCCACCGGGTGCATTTCATTGCGGGAATTGCCGTCATACCAGGCATACAATCCCATATCGTCGCTTCGATTGCCCCAGAAACGCGAGGTTTCGGACTTGGCCCGACAGGCATATTCCCACTCTGCCTCGGTTGGCAGGCGGTAGGTGGTGGTCTTTTCCCTGAGGTTCAAACGGCGGATGAATTCCTGGACATCGGACCAGCCCACCAGATCGACCGGAAGGTTTTTTGCCTTGAATTTACTCGGATTGTCTTGCATCAGGGCCACCCATTGTGCCTGGGTGACCTCGTGTTTGCCCAGATAGAACGGCTTGCTGATGGTGACCCGATGGGCGGGCGTTTCATCCGGAAAGGCTTCGGCATCGAAATTTCTGTCGGAACCCATGGAAAAGGCTCCGGCAGGAATCAGGACAAACTCCATGCCCAGTTTGTTGATATAAGTCTTGATCGGCCTGGATTGCGACGCATCGGGACCGGGTGACTCGGACCAGCCTGTTGCGACAGGAAAAAACAAGAGACAAAGGATTGCCGGCAACAAGCGCCCGCTCACCATGCCCTGCATCGACTGGAAGAAAAATTTTGTGACCATGATCCGTATTGGCAGGAACAAAAACACCGTGACCGTGATATTCAATCGCGCAAAATCAAGACAAGGCAGATCAAATGTACCATGATTCAGGGATCGCTTCGGGAGGCAGGGGTTTGACCGTTTGCCGGGTGACTTGTGCATCCCGGGTGATTTCCATGGTGACTGCTTCCAAATGGCGGCCCTTGCCATACCGGGCCACCAGACTGCAAATCCGGGTCAAGGCCTCGCTGTCCGGCAACCCTTCCACCAGGGCCAGGGGACCAGGCAGGTCCGGGGCCTGGATGGCAATGCGGCCATGCCGGAAACCGGCCAGGAAATTGTTTTCGGTTTCATCCCGACCGATGATCACCTTGTACTCCGGAGCAGGGCGCAGATGCCGTCCGGCCTTGAGCAGAAGAATGTCATCCAGGGTATACCGCTTGTCGCCACGGGTCTGCCACAGATCGCGCAGACGACCGGCATAATTTTCGTCGGTCAGAAAGCAGCAGCCACCTGCCGGAGAAGGATAGTCGGTGATGCCAAAATGGGCGGCAAGATCCATTTGTGGGGTACGGGTCCGTCCAGAAAACCCCAGCAGACGGGACCGGTCAACCATGCCTCGTTTTTCCGGTTCGGTTTCGGGGAGCCGCAAGGCACACAGCGGTCGCAACAGCCAGCCATGGGCACCGCCGTCCCGGTCAATCACCGGCAGGGTATTTTTGCGCTGGCTCATGGGTCGCTGTCCGACCACCTCGCCCGTGAACAGGAAGTGAAAGCCAAGTTTTTCCTTGATTTCCATGGCTTTTTTGACCATGAACACCTTGCAGTCCAGGCAGGGGTTGAGATTTTTGCCATAACCATACCGGGGGCGGGTCACAATTTCGACATAGGGCGCGGAAATGTCCACCATGTGCAGCTTGATGCCCAGATTTTTGGCGGCATGCAGGGCATCATGGCGTGGTGGAGGGGCACCCGGTTTGGGATTGCGGATGGCTCCGGTGTGGGATTGGATGCAAAAACCGGTATAAAAATTGACGCACTCCACGTGGATATCTTGTTCCTGGAGCAGGCGGGCAGCGAGTGTGCTGTCCAGACCACCCGACAACAGACCGAGGGCACGAATCCGCGACAAAGAGTAGACTCCTCCTTTAGCCTTGCAACAGACGGGCGGCATGCAAGGCATGATAGGTCAGGATCAGGTCGGCTCCGGCACGCCGAAAAGCCGTCATGGTCTCCAGCACGATCCGATCTTCATCGATCCAACCCTGCGCGGCGGCGGCCTTGACCATGGCATATTCGCCACTGACGTTGTAAACCGCCAGGGGGAGATCGAACCGGTCGCGCATTTCCCGGAGAATGTCGAGGTAGGGGAGTCCGGGTTTGACCATGACAATGTCGGCCCCTTCGGCCACATCCAGGGTGACTTCCCGGATGGCCTCCCGCCGGTTGGCAGGATCCATCTGATAGGAGCGACGGTCACCAAACTGTGGCGTACTCTCGGCGGCATCCCGAAAAGGACCATAAAAGGCCGAGGCAAATTTGGCGGCATAGGACATGATGGGAGTCTGGGTATACCCGGAACCATCCAGGGCGCGACGAATGGCCTGCACCATGCCATCCATCATGCCGGACGGGGCGACCATGTCCACACCGGCCTGAACATGGGAGAGCGCCGATTGACCCAGTCTTGCCAACGTGGCATCGTTGTCCACATCCCCCTGGTGAATGACACCACAGTGGCCATGGCTGGTATATTCGCAGAAACAGAGATCCGATATCACGTACAGATCCGGCAGTTCGCTTTTGAGTCTGCGAATGGCCTGCTGGACGATGCCGGTCTCCCGGCAGGCATCTTCGCCCAACAAATCCTTGTGTTCCGGAATGCCGAACAAAATAATGCCGCCCAGGCCCGCTTCGAGGGCGGTGCGTGCCAAAGGCAGGGTCTGGTCGATGGAACGTTGTTCCACTCCGGGCATGGAGGCAACCGGTCGCCGCAGATCCGTACCGGGAATCACGAACAGGGGCAGAATCAAATTCCGGGGCTCGACCCGGGTTTCCCGCACCATGCGCCGAATGGACTCCGTGCGGCGCAGGCGGCGCGGACGCTGCCAGAGAGGATGGGTTGCAAATGTGTCCATGGAACAAGGATACTCCACGCGATGCAAATTCAGGGTGCCGAGGCAAGATACGACCTCGTGACAGGATGCCTGTCCCGATGGTTTCCGGCAAGAGTTCATGGCATTTGATCCGGATTTCGGAAATAATGTTGCCGAATGGTCCCCTCTGCGGGATATTATGTGGCCGTGTCGGTGGTGCAGGTTTGTGATCCCGCGAACAGTGAAGAGGGATTTCAGGAGAAGGGTGCATGGCGCAACTGGTGGCGAGTCGGATGAAAGCTGCGGGCCGCACGGATGTCGGGTGTGTGCGAACTCTCAATGAGGACAGTTTCTCGATCGATGAGGCGTCCGGGCTGCTGCTTGTGGCAGATGGCATGGGAGGTCACGACGCCGGAGAGGTGGCCAGCAGTCAGGTTGTCGAATCCATGTTGAGTCTTCTCAGGTTTCCGATGGCAGGCATCCCGGTCCTGCCGGATGGCAAACGACTCGACGATGATGGCGATATCACGACCCTTTCTCCGGAAGAGGTTGCCGAGGAGCTGGCCAACGAAACAGAACAGCAGGAGAAGGAGATCATCCAGAAAGTGGTCCAGGCCATCGCCCAGACCAACCTGCGTGTCAACAACATCAACCAGGATCGTGGCTATCCAGAGGGATCCGGCATGGGTTCGACCCTGGTCGGGTTCTGGGCACCCCCCGGCAGTACACGGGGCGTGGTTTTCCATGTGGGAGACAGCCGTCTCTACCGGATGCGGCAAGGTCATCTCGAAAGCATCACCCAGGATCATACCCTCTATCAGCAGTGGCTCGATTTTGGCTCCAGGGGACAACCTCCCGCCCAGAATGTCATCCTGCAAGCCATGGGGCCGGTCGAGCAGGTCACCCCGGATGTGCGGGTCATCTCCCTGCTGCCGGGCGATCTGATCCTGATGTGTTCCGACGGGTTGACGGGCATGCTTGCCAACGGCATCATTGAAAAGGTGTTGTTGACGGCCCGGGAAGACAACCTTCAAGAAGTATGTAATCGTTTGGTGGATATGGCCAAGGAAAAGGGCGGCAGAGACAATATCACCGTGATCCTGGCCTGGATCACGGCACCGTGAAGCGCACCCGTCCGGATGCGGACTGAACAGACCGGTCAGGTCGCCATCGGTACCAGATACTGTCGCACAATTGGGGTCTGAACCATGACAAGGCAAGACAAGGATGTGACAGAGGACCGGAAGATCCTTGAGGAGGCATCGTGAGAGAGAATAAACGGCTTTCCATCATGTTCGCCGATATTGCCGGCAGCACGCGCCTGTATGAGCAGCTCGGGGATGTCAAGGCTCGGGAAATCACCTCCCGCTGCATCCAGATCATGAGCAACATTGTGGCACAGTACCAGGGCCGGGTCGTGAAGACCATTGGTGATGAGGTCATGTGTACCTTCCCCACCGCCGATGATGCCGGAGAGGCCGCCATCCGCATGCAGGAAGAGCTGGCCGCCAAGGCGGATACCTTCGAGGCGACTGTCAAGATTCGCATCGGTTTCCATTTTGGCGAGGTGATCGAAGAGAGCGATGCCGCCCGGGCCGATGTCTTCGGCGATGCCGTCAATCTGGCCGCCCGCATGGCCGCCCAGTCCAAGGCCGACCAGATCATCACGACCGGCGAAACCCTGGAACACATGAATCCAGGCCTGCGCGTCAACAGTCGCATGCTGATCTCGACCACCGTCAAGGGTAAACAAAAACCGGTCGATATCTACGAACTGACCTGGGGTGAAGAAGAAGAACTGACCATCATGGGGGGTATCGGCCCCGGAGCCGGGATTACACAGGCACCCAAAATTGTCCTGACCGTGACCTATCAGGGGCAGGATATCGCCGTGGGAGAGGAACTGAGTTCCATCACCATGGGACGGGGCAAGCAAAACAATCTCATGGTGCCGGATACCATGGCATCCAGGATTCACGCCCGCATCGAATTCCGGCGGGATCGCTTCCTGCTCGTTGACCAAAGCACCAATGGTACCTATGTAACCTCCGACAAGGGCGAAACCGCTTTCGTGCATCGGGATGAACGCCGCCTCTCCGAAAACGGAGTCATCGGTCTTGGTCAAAAGGTGCATGCAGGTCATGAAATGGCCGTCCGTTACGTCATTGGCATGAAATAGCCAGGTTCCAGGTTTTTTGTTCGCATCGGCATGAATGAGCCCAAGGTCTGGGTCGTTGCCCTGAACTTTGCAAAGAAATTAGATGTGGAAGACTTTGTTGGGGCTCCGCCCCAAACCCCGCCAAGAGGAAGGGCACAGCCCTTCCTCCTGGACCTCCATCCCAGTTTTTCAAACGTTTTTTGTATTTGGACAGCTCGGGTGTTTGTTGGTCAATGGTTCCTGCCGAGGCTGCGGACTTTCAGGTGTCGGGCGATGGCCGCCAGGATGGCTTCAGCGGTGGGTTGTTCTGCTACCAGATGCACAGGAATGTTGCGCTGGCGCAGGGCCGTTGCAGTCACGGGACTGAGAGCTGCAATCAGGGTTTGTTTCAACCAGGGCAGGGCAGGGGAGGGTAAGGCATCGATGAAAGACTCCGCTGACCGGCCACTGAAAAAGGGAATGGCGTGGATGGCCCCATGCTGCAAGGCTGTCAAGACCGGTTCCGGCACCTGTGCCAAGGGATCCGCCCGATAAGCGGCCACCAGGGTGACAGTGCAACCGGCTTGTTCAAGAATCTGGACCAGGGCTTCCCGGCCTGTCTCGGCCCGCAAAAATAAAAACCGGCCCCCGGGTCCATATCGGGCCAGGATGGTCTGGGCCAGGAGCGCGGCATCACCCGGTTGTGCGGGCATGGTGGCCGGATATCCACTCCGCTGCAAGACAGCCGCCGTTTTGGGGCCGACAGCGTGCAACGGGGGGCGTGGACCATCCGCCGGCAGAACGTCGAGCAGGGCCTGGGCGCCATGGGCACTCGTGACAATCACCCCGGTGAAACTGGCCAGTTGGGTCATGGCAGCCAGCAGGGGAGCCGGGTCCCGGGGCGGACCCATGACCAGGGCCGGTGCCAACAGGGGGACACCCCCCGCTGCTTCAACCAGCCTGGCCGTATGTGCGGCCTCGGGTTGCGGTCTGGTGATCAGAATGGTCTGCCCGGTCAGATCCAGAGGTGTCATGGGGTAACGGCCTCGGGTTGTGGTCGGGCAACCAGAATGGTCAACCTGGTCAGGTTTTGGGACATCATGATGCAGAGGTGAGAGCGGCAGGAGGTGTTACCAGAGAAGCTGTGGCATTGAGTTCCTGCAAAATTTCCCGCGCTCCCCGGTCTAGAAGCTCCTGCGCCAGGGTGTGTCCCAACTGTTCCGGATCGGCGGCGGTGCCCTGGTGACGACCACGAATCAGGGGGGTTCCCGACACGCCGGCCACGATACCTTCCAGGATCAAGGTCTCTCCTTCCAGCCAGGCATGGCCGCCAATCGGCACCTGGCACCCCCCTTCCAAGGTTGCCAGAAAGGCCCGTTCCGCCAGGACACATGTCCGGGTGGGTGGGTGATTCAACGGCGCGAGAATGGCGGCAATCTGCGGATCGTCGCGGCGCATTTCAATACCGATGGCCCCCTGACCAATGGCAGACAACATGCGGTCGGCAGGCAGATATTCCACCACATGCCGGGTCAATTGCAGGCGTTGTACACCCGCTGCCGCCAGCACGATGGCGTGATATTCGCCGTTGACCATTTTTTCGATGCGGGTATTGACGTTGCCGCGCAGGGGCAGAATGTCCAGGTCCGGTCGCAGGGCCAGGAGTTGACTGCGCCGCCGGAGGGAGGAGGATCCGACCCGGGCACCTTGTGGCAGGGTTGCCAGGCCGCTGTAATGCACCGACAGCAACACATCACGAGAATCCGCTCGTTCCAGGAGCGGTCCCAGAATCAGGCCATCCGGAAATTGCGCCGGAACATCCTTCATGGAGTGAACCGCCAGATCGGCGCGACCATCCAGCAGGGCCTCTTCCAGTTCCTTGACGAACAACCCCTTGCCGCCCACCTTGGCCAGGGGTACGTCGAGAATTTTGTCACCGGTGGTCTTGATGGAAACGAGTTCCACTGTCAAAGTGGGGTGTTGTTCCTGGATGAGAGACTGCACCAGACGGGCCTGCCAGAGAGCCAGGGCACTGCCCCGGGTGCCGATGCGCAAGTGATGGATGGTCACAGTGGTCGCTTCCTCTCGCGTTTGTTTCAGGATGAAAAAACCCATTGAACCAATTCACCGCCAGCATAAAGGGAGCGTGTCGGTCAGACAAGAGCATGCGAATCCTGGGAATTGAAACGAGTTGTGATGAAACGGCCGCCGCCATTGTCCAGGGCGATGGGCGGGAGGTGGCCATTCTGGCCAATGTGGTTCACGGGCAACTGGATATTCACGCCGCTTATGGTGGGGTGGTGCCGGAACTGGCCAGTCGTGCCCATATTCGTCATGTTGGACCGGTGGTGGCTGCGGCTTTGGCCCAGGCCCGGATGGCGGCCAGTGATCTGGATGGCATTGCTGTGACCGTGGGTCCTGGTCTGGTGGGTGCCTTGTTGGTGGGTGTGGCGACGGCCCGGGGCATGGCTTTGGCTTTGGAGCGGCCTTTGCTCGGCATTCATCACATGGAGGGGCATCTGTTGAGTCCCTTTCTGGAAGGGGTGACCGATTTTGCTTTTCCATTTGTGGCCTTGCTGGTTTCCGGCGGCCATACCCTTCTTGTCCATGCCCAGGCTTTTGCCCGTTATGAGGTGTTGGGGCAGACCCGGGATGATTCGGTTGGCGAGGCTTTCGACAAGGGGGCGCGCCTGTTGGGTCTGGCCTATCCTGGCGGACCGGCCATTGCCGCCCTGGCCCGGGATGGCAATTCACAGGCCTTTGCCTTTCCGCGTGCCCTGCTTGACCGGACCCGCCATGATTTTTCCTACTCGGGTCTGAAAACAGCTCTGCGCACCTTCCTGGAGCGTGAGGGGGCCGGTGAGCTGGATTCCCAACGTCGTCGGGACATTGCGGCCTCGTTTCAAGAGGCCTTGATCGAACCTTTGGTGGTGAAATCCCTGGCGGCCTGTCGGGCCGCACGTGCCGACCGGCTCGTGGTGGCGGGTGGCGTCGGTGCCAATCAACGATTGCGGGAACGTCTGACCCGGGAAGCGACCGCTGCCGGTATCCGGGTCCTCTTTCCTCCCGTCGGTTTGTGTACCGACAATGGGGCCATGATTGCCTGTGCCGGGTTGTGGCGTCTGGCCTCCGGAATGAAGGCGGATTCGTTCTTGAATGCCCGTCCCCGTTGGCCGTTGGCGGAGTTGTCGCAACAGATTTGAAACGTGCAGTCTGTCTGGTTGCAGCCATGCCGTGAAAATTGCTCAAGGACAGGAAAGTTGGTAAGGTAAGGATCGTGATCGACCAATAAGTAAATATGAAAATGCGGAGTATTCGATATGATCGTTCGCTCTCTGAAGATGCGAAATTTTCGTGGGATCGGCAATCTTGACATCGATTTTCAAAAACGCATCAACATATTCGTCGGGATGAATGGTTCGGGAAAATCGTCTGTATTGGCATGTCTCGCCAAAATGCTCTCTTTGATGATATATCGTGTTTACAACAATAGAAGACAGAGCTTTCCGTTTTCTGAATTTGATATCCGGAACGCAGTCCATAACCTTGATGTCGAGATTACAATCAGCAATGATGAGGGGAATTCATTATGTTCATGGAAAATGAACCTGGCTCGTGACGGATCCAAGGGAAATCAGATATCAGATTTGACGAAATACATTGAACTGGTTCATGACAAGATCGAACAAGACGAATCTTCACCCATTCCTGTCGTCGCTTCTTATTCTGTCGTCAGGGCCGTACTTGACATTCCACAACGCATTCGAAATCGACACGTATTCGATACAAGATTTTCCGGTTTTGAAAGTGCTATTCACGGCAGCAGTGACTTCAGACTATTCTTTGAATGGTTCCGGGAACGAGAAGCGTTTGTCAACGGGATGATTCTTGATGGAAAGAGCGATTTCACGGATCATCAATTCAGTTCAGTTTGTGACGCCATAACCAGGTTGACCGGGTTCAAGAATCTGCGCATTCGTCGTTTTCCACAAAAAATGATTCTTGAAAAGGAGGGGGAAACACTGGACATCGAGCAGCTTTCCGATGGAGAAAAATGTCTCATGGCCATGGTGGGTGACATGGCTATGAGACTTGCGATTGCCAACCCATTGCGTCAGGACCCGCTGAATGCACAGGCTGTTTTTTTGATCGATGAGATTGATCTACATCTTCATCCTGCCTGGCAGCGCATGATCATGCCCGGGTTGGTGGAGGTTTTTCCAAACTGCCAATTCATCGTTTCGACGCATTCGACACAAATCCTGACACATATCAAGCCAGGGAACATCTTTCTGTTGAAAAGATCCAACGAAGGCATCGTCATGACTCAGCCGAGCGATTCGTATGGGCAGACGCAGGACAGCCTGTATGAGGATATCATGGGGGTTCCCACGCGCCCCGACGATATTCGGATGCAATTCCGTGCCCTTTATGATGCCATTGACAGCAATAATTTGACGGATGCCAGGGATAAACTACAAGAGTTGTCGAAAACCATCGGCTCTGATCCTGACCTTGTCAAGGCGGGTATCTTGATCAAGCGCAAGGGAAGCAGTCAATGAAATATATCCACAAGAAGTCACCACCCCCAGAGTTTATCGATTGGCTGGCACTCAGGAATGAAAATTGGGAGCCTGAATATGATGGAATGCATTCATCCATCAAGAAACCACTGAAAAAATCTCTCATGGAGGAGCAGGGATATATTTGTTGCTACTGTGAAAGGCGCATCAGTGAGGATGACAGCCATATTGACCATTTGCGACCACAGGAAGAGTTTGGCTGGTCGGCACTTGATTACGGCAACATGTTATGTTCATGTCAACTTGAACTCGCAAGAAATGAACCCAGGCATTGTGGAAACAGCAAGGGAAGCTGGTTCAATAGCGAATTGTTGATTTCTCCCCTGGATCCATCGTGCGAAAACAGGTTTTTTTATTCGCTGGATGGATCCATATGTCCGGCGGACGAAAAGGATATGGCTGCCACAATGACTATCGAAAAGTTGAATCTGGATGGTGAAAAACTGAACAGATTACGGAAAGCCGCCATCGAGGCCTTCATCATGGACCCGATGGAGACAATTCTTGCCGAGTTGCACCGGGAGGGAATGAAGGAATTCTATGAATTTCATACCGCAATACGGATTTATTACGCTTCCGTTTAGTAAACAACAAGATCATGTCGTGATGCAATATTGTGGCTGATCGGCTTCTCTCCAATTCGGTGGGTTTATTTTTTTAATCGCATTGACCAAGGCAGATTCGGTGGTTTGGATTTTGCAGTATGTCGCCAAGGGGTCGATTTCTCATGTCGTTTGGCAGGACAGCAACGGCAAGGTACCGGATAGGCATCTACGGCATTCTGGCCAGCCGAATCCCATCCCGCGTATAGCTTTCATTGACGGGGTCCTTGGAGGCACGGTAGACACAGCGCAGGAGTCTGTTGCTGCTCTCTCCATAACTACCCCCGCGTTGGACCATTTTTTTGCCCACACGGATTACCGGATCATGGCGCACATGATGTGCATAGGCTGTTTCGTCGTACCAATCCTGCACCCACTCCCGGACATTGCCGGTCATGTCATACAAACCAAGACCGTTCGCCTGTTTTATGCCCACCTTGTGGGTTGTGCTGGCACTGTTATCGTCATACCAGGCAACGGACGCCAAATCGGCTCCTCCGGCATACCTCTCATCGTGTCCTCCTGAACGACAGGCATATTTCCACTCCGCTTCGGTTGGCAGGCGATATTTTCCGTCACTCTGGGCGTTCAATTGACGGATAAACTCCTGGGCCTCGATCCAGGAGACCCGTTCCACGCACCGCAACCCATCCAGAAGGTTCCTCCGGGTATCCAGACAAACTCCATGCCGGTTTTCGGGTCGTGCCAGGTGCGGGATTTTGTTGTTGTCAGATTTGGAACTGCTTTGGCCCGAAACTCTTTGTCTGCGGCCTCCCACTCTTTTTTTTCTTTTTCCAGTTGCCGTCTTTGAGCGGCTTCTTGATTGCCAGTTTCCAGCCAGGAGTTTAATTCGCTGCGATTCACCAATCCGGCATGGAAATATTTCAATATATGATCGTCATCTTCCAATTGAAACTGGAACGATTCCGGATCATGCTGGCGGGTAAAGCCAACATCTTTCTTGAATTCATTTTGGTAATTACCGAGGAGTTCCTGGATGGATATTCTCCAGGGTGGGGGATCCACGATAAACCATTGACCATTTTTTCGGAGCAGATTCAATTTGACCAGATCGTATTCCATTTCATCAGGAAACATTCTTCGAACGGATCCAATAATTTTTGTGGAGGCCAGACGATAATAATCGATTTCGGCCACTCCGTGGTCACCTTCGGTCTGGATGTGCTGAATATTGTATCGGGAGACCACGATCAATTCATCATGCAGGGGATGCAGGATTTGTCCATAATATTTTGCCGCCATGGTGCATTCGGTGCAGCCAGAGGTCCTGCACTCGTTTGCAATTTCGGCAATTTTTTGCACATCCTCGCTTTCCGGAGTGAAGTGCGCCAGGTGTTGGCGCAGATTGCCTGTGCCCTTAAATTCAAGTTCGGCAAAAGTTTTTACGACCTGTTCCGGATTTGATAAATCCAGTTTTTCATTTGGCCAGGGACGCCGTTCAGAATTTATTTTATTGTTTATTTCCGATGAGTTTTTAGTCAAATACCTGGTGCATCGAGCCTGATTCAAATTTCCTGGCAAGGATTTTTTTTTGCTTGTTTTCCTTGAGATAACTCAAAATCCTATAATCATCAATTTTTGTATAAGCACGTTCCTTTGGGTTGCGCGGAAGTATGAATCCATGCTCTTTTTTGAGTGTTTTATATCCATCTGGAATGACATCGATGGATACACGCCAGGTTGGTGGATCAATAATGTGCCATTGATTCTCTTTTTTTTGTAAATTTAATTTTACCAGATCGTGTTCTTTTCTATCTATGAAAATTTTTCTTCTATTTTCAACCTTGACTGTCGATGCCAATCGATCATATTCAATCTCTGCGGTTCCGCTATCTTTATTTGTATTGATTGATAAAATATTATAACGTTATACTATAATCGTAGGATCATGATCTGTATCTAAATCTCGTCCAATTTGATGGAGAAGTGCGCAACAATCGCCTTCCTCCTTTGCATACATTTCAAATTTTTCATTGATTAATTTGCTCTCCTTGCTTTCAGGTGTGAATTGTGCGAAGTGATATCTTGTCCCATTTTAACCATTGAATTCAAGCTCAACGAATGATTTTACCATATTTTTTGGGTCAGACAAATCGATTTTTTCAATTTCGTCTGGATCCAAAGATTGTGCATTGGTGGAACAAATCCAAATTGACAAAAAAATCACAACGGCCATACGCCAGGGTAGAATACTCATCTTACATCTCCAGAGATTTCAAGAGACTGGTCTGGTGGATATCCTTGCCAGCCCCATGTGCAGTCTCCAGGTGGCCACTGCTTTTCCAAAGTCTTCTTTTTCCGTGCGGATTTGTTTCATGCCTTCCCAAAGCATGTTGATGGCCCGGGGGTTTGCGTCATGGTCATTCTTGTAGGCTGTCATGATTGTATTCTACCTCAGGTTGGTTGTAAAAATCAAAAAAAGCAAAAAACCCTCCATGAACCATGGAAGGTTGTGGGGCGGATTTTTTTTAATTTCTTGGCACGGAACCGACTGGCAGATAAACTCCCTTGTCGGCTTTATACAGCCAATCCGGGTCTGGATCACCCAACAGGCAGGGGAATGGGGCGTATGTCGCAAGGCTATCATGGTGCATTTGGCGGGGCGTTCATCCCGGAAATATTGCACGAAACGTTTCGGCGTCTGACAGTCGCCTATGAGACCGCCCGGGCTGATCCGGCTTTTTGGGCAAGCTATCTGCAACTCATGGAAAATTATTCGGGTCGTCCCACGCCGCTCACCCTGGCGGATAATCTGTCCCGCGAATTTGGTGGCCGGCGGGTCTACATCAAACGGGAAGATTTGAACCAGACCGGTGCCCACAAGGCCAACAATGTCATGGGGCAGGGGTTGCTGGTCAAACGGATGGGCAAGCGCCGGGTCATTGCCGAAACCGGTGCCGGTCAGCATGGGGTGGCAACGGCCACCATGGCGGCCCGCATGGGGTTGGAGTGCGTCATTTACATGGGGGCGGAAGATGTCGAGCGGCAACGTCCCAATGTCTTCTGGATGGAACAACTCGGGGCCAGGGTGGTGCCGGTCACCTCCGGTTCCAGGACGCTCAAGGACGCCATCAATGAGGCCCTGCGCGATTGGGTCGGCAGCATGGACGACACCCACTATCTTCTCGGCACTGCCTGTGGTGCGCACCCCTTTCCGGAGATGGTGGCCTGGTTTCAATCGATCATTGGCGAGGAGGCGCGCCGCCAGATTCTGACCCAGGCCGGGACATTGCCGACGCATGTCTACGCCTGTGTCGGGGGCGGGTCGAATGCCCTGGGAATTTTTCAGGCCTTCCTGAATGATCCAGATGTGGCCCTGGTAGGTGTCGAGGCCGGGGGGGAGGGACTCGCCAGTGGCCGGCATGCGGCCCGACTGGCCGGGGATGGGGTGGTCGGCGTGGCCCATGGCTATAAGACCTTCTTTCTTCAAAACGCCGATGGACAGATGCGGGATACCCATTCCGTGGCGGCAGGACTCGATTATGTCGGGGTGTCGCCCATCCTGGCCCATTTGCATGCACAGGGGCGGGTTCGTTTTGCCGCCGCCACCGACAGCGAGGTGGTGAGTGCCCTCAAGCACCTCATGCGGGCCGAAGGGATCATTCCAGCCCTGGAGTCCAGTCATGCCGTGGCCCAGGCCCTGAAAGAACTGCCGGAGCTGCCGGCGGATGCCGTGGTGATCATCAATCTTTCCGGGCGTGGCGATAAGGATATTTTTACCGTTGCCGATGCCTTGGATGATCCGGGCTGGCGGCACTTCATCCGCTCCAAGGCCGAGAACTACGCCCGCCGGGATGAACATAACCAGATTTTTCAGGGCAAGGAGAGTGGCCAATGACCCTGTCTGCCAACCCAAATCAGGCGGCGGCTCCGTTGCCTGGACCCGGTGAAGCTTCCGCATTGGAGAAACGTGTCCGCAACGCCTTGACCCAACGTCACCATGCCGGATCGGCACCCATTTTGTTGATGGCGCATCTCGTCCTGGGATATCCCTCCCTGGATGAAAATCGTCGGGTCATCGATGCCATGGTGGCCAATGGTGTGGATTTGATTGAATTGCAAATCCCTTTTTCCGAACCCATTGCCGATGGACCGGTCATTGCCATGGCCAATCAGGCGGCCTTGGATCGCGGTTTCCGGGTGGCCGAGGGGCTTGGTTTTTTAGGTGAAGTGGTGCGACAGCATCCGATCCCGTTCCTGCTGATGACCTATTTCAATATATTACATGCGCATGGCGTGGAGGCTTTTATTCGCGAGACGAAGGTTCTGGGTGGTGATGGCTTGATCGTGCCGGATTTGCCCTTGGAAGAGGCCGGACCGGCCAGAACTCTTTGTCAGGATGTGGGTGTCGATTGGATTCAGCTCATGACGCCCACAACGCCGGAGGCACGTCTGGCAGCCATCGGAGCGGCAGCGAGAGGTTTTTGCTATTGTGTGGCGCGCAAGGGGGTCACGGGTCGGCAAACCGAATTTGACAACACCATCGATGGTTTTCTGGACCGTTGTCGTTCAGTCACTGGCGTGCCGTTGGCCCTGGGGTTTGGGGTCAAATCAGCCAAGGACGTGCAAAACCTTGTTGGCAAGGCGGATATTGCCGTGGTAGGCACGGCGGCCATGGAAGTGCATCGTACTGGAGGGGTTTTTGCGGTGGGGCGCTTCTTTGCCGACCTGCGGACCTGAGAAAAGAGACACCATCGGTCATTTACCAGAACCGTGCCTGAAAAGAGGGTTCGTTGGCCAGTTGGACCGTGTCACCCGATTGGACGATGAGGTAAAACCCCGCATTCATGACCTGACGATCCACATCCTGATCGATCACGATGCCGGCCATGGCCCCTATGGCACGCATGTGCGCGTACATGGGAAAAAATTCCTTGAACTCAGCCATGCGCGTGAGGTGATCACGCACATCTTCGTTTGTCAGTC
>JADGCO010000091.1:0-501 GCA_015228935.1 Magnetococcales bacterium
TGGAAGACTTTGTTGGGGCTCCGCCCCAAACCCCGCCAAGAGGAAGGGCACAGCCTTTCCTCCTGGACCTCCTTCCCAGTTTTTCGAACGTTTACTAAAATAGGGGGGCTGAATAGTTACTAAAAAAGTTGAATGAGGTAAAATTGACACATATCCAAGAAATACATGCAATCCATGACAGGAATAGACTGGGGATACGTGTCTGATAAGTGTTGAATCCGGGACCGGAAAGGAGCGGAATTTAAACAAGAATACATACATAAGCCAGAGTTCTGGACAGATGGATGTCGCGCATGGTTTGTCTTGTGAGCGATTTTTCCATCAGATGCCAGTCGTGTGAAACCATGCCTGTTCACATGGCTTATAAGGCGAGTTGCGTCTGGATTCAAACTTGTATATTGGATGAACGGGTGCGAACAGAGGTGGCTGAATGACTTGGAGCAAATTTGGCAAAAAGATTGAATGACAACAGGATGATACCTTGTGCGACAGGCGGTTGCT